>JBBRPX010000069.1:0-15291 GCA_038227505.1 Chitinophagales bacterium | reverse complement strand
TTGGTAAAACTGATTAAAATGCCAGATGGCGGCAACACCATTATTATACAGGGGCGTAAGCGTTTTGAACTGCAGGAAATTACCGCTGAAGAACCATATTTTAAAGCCAAAATTAAAATACTTGAAGAGGAAAAACACAAAGGTGACCCTGATTTGGATGCGTTGGTTGGAAGTGTGAAAGACCTTGCGGCACAAATTATTGGGCTTTCGCCAAATATCCCTAGCGAAGCGGGAATTATTCTTAAGAATATTGAGAACCCATCTTTCCTTATACATTTTGTAAGCAGCAACCTCAACAGCGATTTAAAGGAGAAACAAAGACTATTAGAAATAAGCGATTTAAAGGAGCGTGCAGAATTGTTGATGAACCTGATGCATACTGAACTTCAATATGCTGAACTTAAAAATAAGGTTACTACTAAAACACGTGCTGAGCTTGACAAGCAGCAAAGAGAATATTTTTTGCAGCAACAAATGAAGGCTATAAAAGATGAGTTGGGTGGTGATAATGTGGCGGAGATAAAAGACATGCAGCAAAAAGCAGCATCTAAAAAATGGTCTACCGCTGCTGCTGAAATGTTTAAAAAAGGAGCTGAGAAACTGGAACGTATGCACCCAAGCACGCCAGATTATTCTGTTGTGTACAACCATTTAGATTTAATGCTGGATTTGCCTTGGGATGATTTTACCAACGACTCCTACGATTTAAAGAAGGCAAAAAAAGTGCTCGACCATGATCATTATGGCATGCACAAAATAAAAGAACGTATACTGGAATACCTTGCTGTGCTCAAATTAAAAGGCGATATGAAAAGCCCGATACTTTGCTTTGTCGGTCCTCCGGGTATTGGTAAAACGAGTTTGGGTAAAAGTATTGCTGCAGCTATAAACAGAAAATATGTTCGTTTGAGCCTCGGCGGCTTGCACGACGAAAGCGAAATACGTGGCCATCGTAAAACCTATATTGGTGCTATGCCTGGCCGTATATTACAATCTATACGCAAAGCAAAAAGCGGTAACCCGGTAATGATATTAGATGAGATAGATAAAGTGGGTACTGACCAACGTGGCGATCCGTCATCTGCATTGTTAGAAGTACTAGACCCTGAGCAAAACAATAGTTTCTATGACAATTATCTTGAGCTGGAATATGATTTAAGCAAAGTACTTTTTATAGCCACAGCTAATAATTTAAATAACATACAACCTGCATTAAGGGACCGTTTAGAAATAATAGACCTGAGCGGTTATGCAGTGGAAGAAAAAATAGAAATCGCCAAAAGGCACCTGATGCCAAAGGAAAAAGAAATGCATGGTTTAAAGCCGGAGAGCTTTAAAATGAGTGACGTTGTGCTGCAAAAAATTATTGAGGATTATACCAGAGAAAGTGGTGTGCGGGAGCTCGACAAGCAACTTGCTAGCATCATGCGCTACCAGGCAAAAGAATTGGTAATGCGGGGCAAATTAAAAGCAACCATAACAAATAACGATGTAGAAAAAATATTGGGCAAAACAAAATACAGCAACGAATTATACAAAACTGCGGGTATGCCGGGTGTGGCTGTTGGACTTGCCTGGACGTACGTTGGCGGCGATATACTTTTTATTGAGACGCAATTGAGCGATGGCAAAGGAGACCTGCAACTTACCGGCAACCTTGGTAATGTAATGAAGGAAAGTGCAACTACTGCCTTTACATGGCTGAAAGCAAACTTTAAAAAAGCAGGTATTGACCCCGAGCTTTTCTCAAAGAAAAACGTTCACATACACGTACCTGAAGGTGCCACGCCAAAAGATGGACCTAGTGCAGGTATTACCATGATGAGCGCACTTGCAAGTGCATTTACTGGTCGTAAAATAAAACCATATCTTGCTATGACGGGGGAAATTACCTTGCGTGGGCAAGTTTTACCAGTTGGTGGTATAAAAGAGAAAGTGCTTGCGGCAAAAAGATCAGGTATAAAAGAAATAATAATCTGCTATCTCAACGAAAAAGACATCAACGAAATAAACCCAATGTTTATAAAAGGGATGAAATTTCATTATGTAAAGACAATGGCGCAGGTGCTGGATTTGGCATTGGTATAAATTTATTTTATTTGTAAAACCATCGTAAAGGTTTTACCGTAGATAATTATATCTCAACTAATTCATGTTGGTTGTTTTAAGGGTTAAAAGAAAATTCCCGCCGGTTCTCCGGGGGGAATTTGTTTTATATAAATAGGTAAAAAACTGAAAATCATATTCTTGCTGAAACCAAGATTCTTTTTAGTGCCCGTAAAGCATTCTGCTAAATTCTTCTTCGGTAAAATGCACCTCTTCGTGCATATCCTTCCACTGTTTTATCATTTGTTTTATATAACGCAACGCATAGTCTGATTTAAAATCAGCTATATTAAGTTTAAAATTTTCCACCGCTGATTCCATTTCCGTTAAATATTTCTGAACTGTTTGTAACGGATATCTTTTCACATCCCAACCAAATTCCTGTACAAGAACTGAATATTGCGGATGTTGATGCAGTCCATTTTTTTCGTATGCTAATTCATCTGCCTGTTCATTTAAAATCTGCAGATACACTGCAAGTTTTTCTTCCGTCAAAGTTTCGAGGTGCTCATTTTCTTTATGTATCCACCGCAGTTCCAGCGTAAGTAGTGAATGAAGGTTTTTAGCTTCATAAGCTACCGTTAGCTCCTTCATCAATATTTCCTTTTCCAGTTTACGTTCCTCATTCTGCTCCAGATCCGGATGAAAAAGTTTTGCCAGCTGTTTAAAAATAGTACTGATGTTTTTTTGCTTCATTTCATCCATTTCCAGCTGTATTTTGTCAGCTTCCAACTGCCTTGCAGATTTATTTTTAGGAGTATGCTTTTTTTCGTTTACATCATTACGTTCAACATGCTCGTCAAATAATTTTTGCTTTGTTTCGTACAGTTTTTTTGCAAGTGCATCTGTATCTTTTATATCTACATTGGTAAGGTCAACCTTCATCTTTTTTAATTCTTTTGCCATGTCTGCTCTCGCCATTTCTTTTTCCTGTTCCAGCATTTCATCATAATTATCACCTTCCAGTTGTTCAAATATTTCTTTGATTACAACATCGGGTTCTGCACCTAATTCCATCAATAAAGATTGTAGATGTTCCCGTATTATTTGTTTTAGGCTTCGCTGGTCAGATTTTGATAATTTTTTAGCTGAGTAATTATCCCATAGCACAATAATAAGATCACGCCTTTGATTTGTTACATTTAATTTAGAGTTTACTACTTCCGTTCCATATAATTTCATGGCAAGATCAAGTTGCATTTGCTTTTTCTCAATTTCTTTTTGTAACCTTTCTATCTTTTTTGTAAGCTTATTAAATGCTTCCTGATTTTTAGATAACTTTTTGTTTGCCGACTTGGAAATAACAAGACTTTTACCTGATTCATTATTTTTATTTTGTGGAGAAGAACTATGCATCAAATTAATTCAAATTTTAGACGGTAAATTTACAACCTAATAAATTAAATGGCATTAAAGGTTTGCTTTTTTTGCCATTTTTTAAAATTTAATGAACATTTAGAAAGTTTATTGCAAAACCCTCGTACATAGTTTTATGAAAATAATTTACATCTTTTTACCACTGCTTATTTTATCTGTTTTAGGTTTCAATAAAATGGATGAAAAAAAATCAAAAGCCATTAATCATGAACGATGGTCTGCACTCCTAAAAAAACATGTGAACAATAAAGGAGATGTAGATTACAAAGGCTTTATAAAAGATTCGGCTGCACTTAACAGCTATTTAAAATTATTGAGTGATCATGCACCCGATTCCTCCCTTACAAAAAATGAAAAATTTGCCTACTGGATAAATGCCTATAATGCTTTCACAGTAAAACTTATTACAGAAAATTACCCTGTAAAAAGCATTAAAGATTTAGGAAGTACAGCTACAAAAAATTCGCCTTGGGATAAAAAGTTTTTTACAATTGGTGGAAAAGAAATGACCTTAAATAATATTGAACATGATATTTTAAGAAAGCAATTTAATGACCCACGCCTTCATTTTGCCATAAACTGCGCATCGTATAGTTGCCCTAAACTTTTAAATAAGGCTTTTGAGGCAAGTATTTTAAACAAGCAGTTAGATGCAAGAGCTTCTGATTTTTTAAATGATACTACAAAAAACATTATTACGCCAGCTAAAGCTAAGCTCTCCAGTATTTTACTTTGGTATGGTGATGATTTTACCAAAAAAGGTATATCAAAAATTGAATATATAAACAAATACAGTCGGAATAAAATACTTACAACTGCAAGAATTGACTATTTAAAGTACAACTGGGAGCTGAACGAACAGAAATAATTATTGCCAATGATAAAACTTTCAAGCTATTTTTGGCGTATCTAAACAAAATGTTAAACAGTACAGCCATATTAATTTTCAGTCGTTTGCCCCACGAAGAAATTCTGCACAAAAGAATTTCACATAAGAATGAGGCAAACCTAATGCTGTGGCAACATTTGTATACCAAAACCTTAGAGGAAGCTAAAAAAACAAGCCTACCGATTATAGCATTTAGCCAGGAAAACCAAAAAGGGAAAAACTTTGCTGAAAAAATTACAAATGCCATTAATGAAACCTATAACCGAGGATTTGAAAATCTGATTGTTTTAGGTGCAGACTGTCCTAAAATATCACACAAACAAATTGAAGCAGCACACAAACAGTTGCTTATCGGCAAAGAAATAGTTGCCGGGCAAGATAAACGTGGCGGTATTTATTTGTTAGGGTTAAATAAAAAAGCATTTAAAGCTGAAAAATTTTTAGGCTTTAGCTGGCAAACAAATAAACTATTTAAGGATATTAAAAACTTTGCTGCTGACTTTTCATTTGTAAAATTAAGTTCAGTTTTAAATGATCTTAATTCAGCAAAAGATGTTACCACACTTTTAAATTATGTTTTAATAAGTGAGCATTTTAAAATGCTTTTAAGATTGCTGTTTAAAGTTTTTAAACCAAAGCGGCAAATATTCTCAGCAAATTTTAAGTCTTTTATTTTTGCATTTTACTACATTTTACGTGGTCCCCCTTCTCTTTCTTAATTTTTAGAATTCTCCAAATTATTTTTTTTAAAACAAATACATGAAAAAGTACATCATGCTTTGCATTGGTATATGCATTGCTGGCCTTACGCAAGCTCAAATTAATTTTAGCATCAAAGTTTTAGATGCTCAACAAGATCAACCTGTAAAAGATTTTTCAATTAAGTTGAAGAATTTAAAAAATGGCAATGTTATAGAATCATCTACGAACGTAGATGGTATCGCAGTATTTAATATAGTTGATGGCGTTGGTAAATATGTTGCGCAGGCAGCAGAATCGGTAATGTATCTAACATTAAATGAGCCGATAATTATTAACAATAAAAATCAGTCTACTACTTTATACCTAACATCGCAAAAGCAGTTAAGGTTGGATGAAGTTGTAATTAGTTCCAATAAAAAAACTGCCATTAACCGCAGAGATGCAACGGTGTCATCTATTGTAACAAAAAAGGAAATTGAAGCGATGCCTATTGAAGGTAGAGATATTACCAAAAGTTTTATAAGGTTACCCAACGTAACCTCTGCTACCCTTGGCTACAACGAATCCCCACAAATTTCTATTAACGGAGGGTCGCCACTTTATACAAATTATTTAATTGATGGGTTAGACAATAACGAACGTTTTTTAGGTAATGTAAAATTTAATACACCCTTTGGCTTTACTGAAAGTGCAACCATACTTACAAATAACTATTCGGTTGAATTTGGTAATACGAGTAATGGTATTGTAAATGTTACCACACGCTCAGGGACAAACAAATTTGGCGGCGAAGTTTTTTATGTAACGAGACCAGGTAAAGTAATTGATAGCAGATCTTCTTTTGCTAGTTTAGACCTTGCAGGTAACCCTGTAAAAGATGGTTTTCAGCGCCAGCAACTTGGTGTGGGTTTCGGCGGAGCAATCAAAAAAGACAAGACCTTCTATTATATCAATTTCGAACAGACAAATGATATAAAAGACAACCTTTTAAACTCTCCTATATTGGGTATAAATGAAACTGTAAGGGGTAAAAATTATTTCAGTTATGCATCTGCAAAAATTGACCAATATTGGAACAAAAATATACACAGTAGTTTAAGAGCTAATTACGGTTCTTTTGATATTGATGTGCAAGCAGGTTCATTAACCGGTGGCGTTTTATTTCCATCTGCAGGATCTACACAAAAAAACAGAAGCTATTTATTTGCTTTAAAAAATGATTATAAATTGTCTTCTAAATTAACTGCTGAAACTAATTTTCAAACATCTTGGTTTAAATGGAACTACAGAGATAATCCGGAATTTGGAAAACCAGGGGTAAACGTTCAAGGACCTACTGGTATTAGCATTGCTGCTCTTGGTCCACAGGATTATATTTTTATCGATAATGAATACACACAACAGTTTCAACAAAAATTTAAATACACAACTGGTAAGCATACGCTAAAAGCTGGTTTAGAATTTACAAGTTCCAATTTTAAATTATTAGGTGCAGGTAACTCAAATGGTTTCTATACGGTTAGGTTAACGCAAGGACAGATAGATGAAATTAAAGCACAAAACTTAGGTAGCAAGTTGGATATAAATAATATACCTGCAAATGCCAATGTTACGAGATATACTGTTGACCTTGATAAGAAAATTTTTGGCGAAACACAGAACGTATTTAATTTGTATGTAGAAGATAATATTGAAGTAACAAAAAAGCTAAACATTAGCTTGGGCCTGCGTTTTGATTATGATAATTTATCAAAAGCGGGAGGCACAAAAGGAGATTGGAACAATATAGGACCAAGAACAAGTTTTAATTATAAATTAGACGATAACAATATTATTAGAGGTGGATTTGGTGTATTCTATGACAAAATAAAATATTCTGTTACCAGCGATAATCTTCAATTCAGCAACAACTCACCAAACTTTAAATTGCAGTTGCAGGAATTACAGCGGCTAGGTATATTAAACCCAAATGCTGATCTTAATCGCATTACTAACGCAGGAAATTTACGTGCAGTGTTTGATCAACCTGGTTCAACTCCTGCATATCTACAAGGTCCTTCTTCTGAGCAGTCACAAGGAAATAGATTGTTGCAATCTTCTGCAAATTTTAGAATTAAAAATCCTGATGGCTACCAAAATCCGTTTAGCAATCAGTATACGTTAGGTTACCAAAGAAAAATTACTGAAGAATTGAGCTTTATTACCGATCTAAATTATATTGACACAAGAAACCTTTTTAGAATAAGAAATTTAAATTCACCTGAATCTTATCCTTTGAATGATCCTACTGCAACAGCGGCAAACGTTCGTACAACAACAGCCGCAAATGCTACAAGACCAGTACCAATTAAAGTAGTTAATGGTCAAAATGAAGCAATAATAGGTGGCGTTAGTTATAGAGGTATTGCCAGAGATGTATTTATGACCGAAACTAAAGGCAAAGGAAAATACAGATCAATTAATTTTTCTATGATCAAAGCAAAAGGATTGAACGATAACATTTCTTTTCGTCTTGTTTACACATTGTCAGAATATAAAACTGATGCTGAAGGTATTAACGTACGTGCAACTGATAATAATAATTATGGTGCAGAATATAACTATGGCGACAACGATCGTACGCATGTTTTTAGTGGTTTGGTTACATGGTATGCAGCAAAAAATCTTACATTGACACCAACCATTTTATTTCAAAGTGGGCAACCAATTACCCGCTATGCTGACCCAAGTAAATTTGGTGGTGTAACAGATTTAAATGGAAATGGCGAACAAGCTTACGCAAATGCCGGTCCATCAGATTACCAGCCCGGCGAAGTTAGAAATGGCGGTGGTCGTTTGCCATCTGCAACCACATTTGATTTTTCAGCTAAATACAAAATCAATATAAATAACAAACCAACTTTAGAGTTATCTGCAGACATTTATAACCTTTTAAATACTGAAAATTTAACTGGTTATGCAACTGGCAGAGCAAGCAACAACACTGTTCAAATTGGACTAAGCAGCAGCAATACTATTGTAAAAAGAGGATCTGCTCCGCCACGTCAATTTCAATTTGGCGTTAGATATTTGTTTTAAGCATTAATAAAAATTATTTGTACATTATAAATTTGTACAAGTAATTTTTTCTTTATTGATTTTATTGTTTTCTTTTAACCCGTTTTTTCTAGTAGGAAATTTTGCTTCTTATTATTGTTCTTTGATTCCTGAAATTAAAAAAAGGTAAAGGTTCTAGTACCATCGGTATTTAATTTTCATGCAAAAGCAAGAACAGAAATGATGCAAATGAATAATGTAAAGATAAAAGATAGCAGCAGCCGCAATGAATTCTCCAGGCATTACAATGCTTGAGATAGTTTTAAAAAACATAAAAACTATTCAACAAATAATTACTAAAAAACAGATTTATGTTTTTTCTAGATGAAAAAAAAATACCGAAAATATCGGATTACTTACACCGACAAAATTGGCTTAACGACGATGAGAATGTGATTGCAGTCACAAAACCAGGCGACGGAAATATGAACTGTGTGTTGAGAATAAACACCGGCTATAAAACGTTTATTTTAAAACAATCACGTGATTTTGTAGAAAAGTACCCTCAGGTTCCTGCACCGAAAGACAGAGTAAAATCTGAAGCTGCTTTTTTCAATTTAATTAAACAAGAATCTTTTTTAGCAAATCATACACCAACCATTTTGGGGTTTGATGATGCCAACAACGTGCTCATGATGCAGGATTTAGGGGCTTCATCTGATTATAGTTTTCTTTACCAAAAGAAAAGAAAAATAACAGAAGATGAAACAGTAGCACTCACGGAATTTTTAAATATACTTCACAATAACATTGAAAAGAACAACAATCCATTGCTTCGCAATATTGCAATGAAACAATTAAACCACAAGTATATTTTTGAGTATCCATTTATGAAGTACAATGGGCTGGATTTGAACTTTGTTACGCCGGGTTTGGAAGAGGCGGCAATGATTTATAAAACGGATACGGCTTTAAAAACCAAAGCTCTTTCGCTCGGCGATAAATACCTTGAAGAGGGAAAATATTTATTACATGGCGATTATTATCCGTGCAGCTGGTTACGTACGAATGAAGGTTTAAAAATTATAGATCCCGAATTTTGCTTTTTCGGTCCTGCAGAATTTGACCTTGCTATTATGATTGCGCATTGCTATTTATCAGAACAACCAGAGCATATTATTGAGTTAATAATTGATTCATACCAAAAAAATGAAGATTTTAATATTACCTTAATGTATCAGTTTGTAGGTATAGAAATAATGAGAAGATTATTGGGGCTGGCTCAATTACCCTTAAAATGTGGGCTTGACCTAAAAAAAGAAATGCTACAAAAAAGCTATAAACTAATCATGCAATAAATATTAAAATGAAAAAAATTATTCTAAGTTTTGTCCTTTTAAATATATCGATTTTATTAAATGCTCAAACGAAGGTTTGGTTTGATACTGATATTATGATTGGCCTTCCAGAGAGAGCACCAAGAGAAGTTGACGATGGTGTTACATTGATTATGGCATTAAAGCAACCCCAAATAAAAATTGTTGGGATAAGTACTGTAACCAACATTGAATATGCAAGAAGTGTGACACAGAAAATTTTAAAATGGCACAACAAAGGCGAAAAAATTGCCATCTACGATGGAAGTCCAAAAGCAAATGATTTAGGTACAGAAAACGATGCCGTTAAAGCGATGTATGCTGCGTTAAAAAAAGAAAAACTTACTATTCTTGCTTTAGGTCCTGTTACAAATGTGGCCACTTTAATGATGAACCATCCGGATATTATTCCACAAATAGATTCCATTGTTATGTGTATAGGTCGCACACCGGGCTTACACTTTAGACCCGGGTTGGAAAAAGTCACTGTATATGATTATAATTATGAAAAAGATACCGCATCTATGCGGATATTACTTAACAGCCCAACAAACCTTGTGTATGCAGGTTTTGAGTCAAGTTCATCTTTATTAATTGGCAAAGTTGATATTGCATTTCTAAATAAAAACGGGAGCGAAGCTGACCAATGGTTGTATGATGTTTTAAGACCCTGGCAACAAAGAGCTAAAACACTTTTTTCAGTAGAGGGCTTTATTCCTTACGATTGTACTCCGCTTGGTATTCTTACTCACCCACAGTATTTTAAAACCTATAGAGATATTCCAACACAGGTAAATTTTAAAGAAAACGACAGTCAGTTGGCACAGCCTAATGTAAAAATAAAGCCTTATTTAGATGTATCGTACGAATACAATCCTTTAAAAAAAGTGCAATATGTTTATAAAACAATGCCTGGGTTTGAAGAAATCATTTTAGAAAGCCTTTCACAAAAAAAATAAATATTATCAAAAAATATCCTAAAATATTAGCTTTTTTAATTTGCTTTTTACTTGTAAACAAAATGGTATTGTTTGCTCAGTCTCCCGCATACAAACAAATGCTCGATACATTGTTAAAGCATTCGGTAAAAGAAATTTCACCGAATGAAGCAGCAAGTAAAAAGAGTGCTGTTTTTTTAGATGCACGTAAAACAGAAGAGTTTAATGTGAGCCATATTGCAAAAGCCGTAAGAGTGGGTTACAGTGACTTTAACTTAAATAAATTACCACCGGTTAAAAAAAGTACACCACTCATTGTATATTGTTCGGTTGGATACCGCAGCGAAAAAATCAGTGAAAAATTAATAACTGCAGGTTACACCAATGTCCAAAATTTGTATGGTGGTATATTTGAGTGGGTTAACGAAGGCAAACCGGTTGAAGACAGTTTAGGCCACACAAGCAATGTTCATGCTTTTAATAAAGATTGGGGAAAGTGGTTACAGTCAGGCACAAAAAAATACAATTAATTAGGCTGCTCATTTTCCCAATCCCTTTTTCTGTCCATCCAGTTAATTTCTTTTTTCGCTTTTAATGCCTGTACTATTCCCACAAAAAAAATAGCAAAAACATTGGCACTTAAAAACGCCAGGTTGTAACAATTATATTCAGAAATACCATTGTAGTGCATTTTAAAAAAGATTACAAAATCCAAAACCCAAAAGTACAACCAGCTTGCAATGGCAATTGTAAAAACTGCATAAGAAAAATACCTTACGGCTACTGAAAAATGGGTTTTTGTTTGTTTAAAATAAATTAAATAAACAGTTATAAAAAGTACGGGCGGCACACATACAATAAACAGGGTGAACATGGCAGAAAACCACGGAATATAATTAAGCACGCCAAATAAAACCCGTAACCCAAACATAATTAAAAACAACGCTACAATAAAGCCAAGGAACGTAAAAAACAACGTTCCAAAAAGCCTCAGGTATTTACCATTATCCTCCATTCATTTTTATTTAAAATAACTAAGGTTGGTTTTAGGAGTAAGCGTTACCAAAGTTTCGTACATCAGTTTTACGGTATTTTCAATATCATCTTTGTGTAACATTTCTACCGTTGTGTGCATATATCTAAGCGGAATCGAAATCAATACACTCGGGCAACCATCGTTTGCATACGCAAACGATTCTGTATCCGTTCCGGTACTTCTGCTGACAGCTCTCATTTGGTAAGGAATTTTATTTTTGTCTGCCGCAGCCTGCACAAAATCCAACAATTTATTATGCACCGCAGGTCCATAACACAATGATGGACCTTTACCACAAGCACAATCTCCTTCAATCATTTTATTGATCATCGGCGTTGTACTATCATGAGTAACGTCAGTAATAATTGCAACATCAGGCTTAATTCTACGTGCAATCATTTCTGCACCACGCAAACCAATTTCTTCCTGCACCGCATTTACAATGTATAAACCAAATGGTAATTTCTTTTTATTTTCTTTCAACAAACGAGCAACTTCGGCAATCATAAAACCTCCTACTCTATTGTCAAATGCCCGCCCAATTAAATAACCATGTGCAAGTTCTTCATAACATTCTTCGTACACAGCAACTGCACCAATATGAACACCCAACTCTTCCACTTCTTTTTTACTGCGGGCTCCGCAATCTAAAAACAAGGTTTCCACTTTTGGTTGTGGCTCTTTGTTTTCGTTATTGCTCATGCGAGTATGTATAGCCGGCCAACCAAATACAGCTCTAATTTTTCCTTTTTTTCCATGTATAGCAACACGCATACTTGGGGCAATCTGATGGTCAACGCCACCATTTCTTTTTAAATAAATTAACCCCTCAGCCGAAATATAATTTACAAACCAGCTTATCTCATCCGCGTGCGCTTCTATTACAACTTTAAAAGGTGCTTCAGGATTTATTACACCAACTGCAGTGCCATAAGCATCAGTAAAAAACTCATCCACATAAGGCTTTAAATATTGCATCCACAATTTTTGGCCACCACTTTCAAAGCCCGTGGGAGATGGATTATTAATATAACTTTCCAAAAATTTATAGGAACTTTCTTTTAATATACTTGTAATTTTTGTAGCTTTTGCCATATAATTTTTTGATGCTGCAAAGCTACGCAAAGAATGGTTGCTTTAAAATACAAAATATGCTATATGCAATATTTTTGGGGCTGTTTAACTTACAATAAAAATCAACATTTGTCCGGTCTCGTTCGCTGTGCCGTATTTGTGCATATGCGCAGTTAGCGCATGCACAAACACATCGCTCATTCCACCGCAGCCCTTCAGCGGAAGAACATTTTTCAACTTTACCAATAAAATTTAAAAAAACGTGGCGAGAAAACTGCCGCCGGCACTTACAAGCATCAAACCATCAACCAAAAAATAATAGAAGAGATACCCTTGCTTTTTTAAAGAAAGCATATAAACCCACCAAACAAAACCACCCGTAATTAAAAATGCAAACATTTGTGGCTTGTCATTAAAATGGTATCTCAATAACAAACCCATAATAAAGTAAGAACCAAATACCATATAAATAATTGCATTTAAAGTTTTACTCGGTGTGTCTGTTGCCAAGCTATGTAATCCGTGAGATTTATCTACTGTAATATCTCTTTTATCAAATATGATACATAGCAATAGCATAAAGCAAAACCGTGCCGCCAATAGCACACAAACTGCAACGAGATTAGTTGTAAACAAATTCACCGCCGGCAAAACGGTTGTAATATATGCCCATGTAAATGCCAATAAAACTGTTTTAAAAAAACCTATTCTTTGTAATTTTCTAAGAAATTTAAATGGCCACAAAGGCAAAGAATAGAGCAGCGTAAAAAACACACCAACTACCACATAAGGTATCAAGAAAAACACCTTATTTAAAAAATAAAAAGTTCCAATTAAAGCAACGACAAATAAAACTAAAAATGACAAATGGCCTTTTATAAAGCCTTGATTATATCCTTTTTTTGTAAAATAAAACTTACTCAACAACCAGTAAAAATTATAACTGCAAATAGTTGAAAAAAACACAAACCCGTACAGATTTATGTTGTTTTGCGTATGCAAAATCAAACTTGTTTGGTAACAAAGTCCCATTGCGCACAAAGCAATAAAAATGGAGTGCGATAAGATAAAATGAAGAAAACGCATTATGGCGTTATATATAAAAATGGATCAGCCGTTTTTATTACATTGCTTTTGTTTTTTGCAAAATCTTTCACATAAACTTCGTAATACACAGTATCTGTATATGGGCGTCTTGAGCCTAGAGGTGGCGGACCAGGCAATGCATTTGAACCTCCTGTACCATCTCCCCTCAAATCAATTTCAACATCGCCTTTAAAATTTTTCTTTAAAGCTTTAGACAATGATGATGGAAATTTAAAAGAATCAAGCTTAAACGGTGAACGTGTATTTTTTACAAATACATACGAAGTATCT
Source organism: Chitinophagales bacterium (assembly GCA_038227505.1). GTDB lineage: Bacteria > Bacteroidota > Bacteroidia > Chitinophagales > Chitinophagaceae > Ferruginibacter. The sequence continues at coordinate 1,380 of JBBRPX010000069.1, read as the reverse complement.
TTCCCTTCTTTAAAACCAAAATCACCTTCAGCGTCTGTCAACTCAATTATTAAAACAGGCTTGTCAGTCAAGGAATTTGCAAAAAAAGGCGATGTAATAGATTTAAATTTTATTTGAGGAGCCGAAGTGTATTTATCTTTATTGCATGCTGTAAAAAATACACATGCAAAAAGTAAAAAAAATAAGTAACGCATATTTACGGTTTATATTCAAATTTAATCATTGAAAAGGTAAAAACAATTTAAAACTTTAGCTTTGCTTTTTTGTTAACAAACGTTTACTTCATCAACCAGTATTATGAATGCAATCTCATCTAAAGCTTTGGTGCAATCAGTTTTTTTATGTAGTGACGAAAATTTTACAAAAAAAGCTTTGGAGGTATTTAATTTTCAATACAAAAACAACAATATATACAGGGCTTATTGTGATATTTTAAAAACAGAACCGAATGCTGTAAATACGTTAGAAAAAATACCATTTTTACCTATTCAATTTTTTAAAAGCAAAGAAATAAAAACAACTGAGTTTGAGCCATCGTTGATTTTTGAAAGTAGTGGTACAACCGGCTCTGTAAACAGCAAACATTTTGTAAAAGATTTATCAGTTTATGAAGAAAGTTTTATTAAAAGCTTTCGGCAATTTTATGGCGACGAAAAACAACTTTGTATTATTGGTTTGTTGCCATCATATTTGGAAAGAAAAGGCTCCTCACTCGTTTATATGGTTGATGATTTGATAAAAAAATCAATAAATAAAGCAAGTGGCTTTTACCTGTATGATCATGCAAAACTAAAAGAAGTTCTGCTGGAAAATGACAAAAACCTGCAACCCACACTGCTAATTGGCGTAACATATGCGTTGCTTGATTTTGCACAACAAAATAAGCTACAATTAAAGAAGATCATCATTATGGAAACCGGCGGCATGAAGGGCCGGAGAGAAGAATTGACCCGTAAAGAAGTGCAAAAAATACTGAAAGAAAATTTGGGGGTCAGTGAAGTTCATTCTGAATATGGCATGACGGAATTATTATCGCAGGCATACTCAAAAGGGGAAGGAATTTTTGAGACGCCCGCATGGATGAAGATTTTAATAAGGAAAGAAGATGATCCGTTTGACATTACGACTGCTGAAAATTGTAAGCAAGATCATATTACGGGTGCCGTAAATATTATTGACCTGGCAAATATTTACAGTTGTGCTTTTATTGCAACGGATGATTCTGGGAAATTATATATAAATAATAAAATTGAAATTACCGGAAGATTGGAAAACAGTGATATGAGAGGTTGTGGGTTGATGATTTTATGATTAGTGGTAACAATGAACTAAAACGCCACAAAGATTTTTAATGAACCCTTTAAAAGTACTGTTAAATAG
>JBBRPX010000068.1:0-15300 GCA_038227505.1 Chitinophagales bacterium | reverse complement strand
TACTACATCATCATCATCAGCACTTACCTCGTTGGTGCTTTCTGTTTTCATTACAGCAATCTCCTCTTCATTTACTACCGGTTTACCTTCTTCCAGATAATCCTTTAAAAACTGTTTAACGGTTGGTATCACATCCTGCCAGTCAGCGGTATCAATTGTTTTAGTAAGTGTAACAAAATTACTTGCTATAAAAACTGATTTTATAAAAGGAAAAGTAAATAATTCCTGTGCCAATAAAGATGGTTTGGCACTTTCTTCATCAGGGAAGTCTATACTCTTCCCTGGATACAATAATTTATTTGCAACAAATTTCATTGTCTCCGGGTTAGGAGTCATTTCTGTATATATACTAATTACGGGATTGCCTGTCTTAATCATTGTTTAAACTTTTATTTTACATAAAATGTAAGCTACAAAACTACTCTATTATATTTTATTAGGGAAGGGCATTTTCTTTCGATAACCGAAAATGGTAATATTTATGAAAGTCTTTACACTTATTCGTATAAGTTGTTTTTATCTGCTGCCGCCAATGCACACATCAGATCAGCCATTTTATTTGTAACTGCCTCAAAAAAAGCGGCTCCCTTTTCTTTTGTTGAAAAACTCGGATCACCAATGCCGGTGTCTGCAGTTACCTGCGACCATTTTCTTTCTGCCCAGGCCCAGGCTTCTGAAAATTCTTTTATCACATGCTTTTTTTCTTTACCGTTCCCGGCTTCCTGTAACGGTAAAACCAAGTCCGGTGCTAAATGTAGTATGAGGCTTGTTTCCATTTCATCAGCGTGGTCACCCATTTCTTTAAAATACTTGGTTTTATCTAGCGATTGAAACCAGTTACAGGTACTTAAAAACATATCAGGAAACTTTAAACCAAGTTCTCTTATTATCTGCTTAAAATCATTGCCGCCATGGCTGTTTACAATAAGTAACTTATAAATTTTTTGCCTGTTCAATACTTCAATAATATCTGAAAGTATGGCTTGTTGGGTGCTCGGGTAAATATTTATATTCAGTTTTATATCTGTTTGCCCTGTATTTACACCAAATGGGATGGTAGGCAACACAATTATTTTTGCGCCCTTGTCCCAGGCAATTCGTGCTGCTTCAGAGGCTATTGCAGTTGCTTCAATATTATCTGTAGCATATGGCAAATGATAATTATGCGCCTCTGTAGCGCCCCATGGTAAAACTGCCACATCATAAGCCGCATCTTTTACATATTTCCAATTTGTTTCTGCTAAAATATAAGGTTTCATCTGTATGTTTTTTGTTACTCCATAATCCTCAGCTTAGCATAATTCAACATTATTTTCTTTTCGCCGTTCAATTCAAAATTAATTGTGGCAATTGGGTTGTGCGCTGCGCCTTCCATTTTTGCAACAACACCAAAACCAAATTTCATGTGTTCCACTTTTTGCCCTTCTGTTAGGTCTGATGTATTGCTGGCTACAAAATCTTCGGTTGGCACATGTTCTTTTACGGTAGGTCGTGCCGGTGTAGCATACGATGGTTTGGATGGTTCTTTTTTTGCAAACATACTACCCTGGCTGCCACCGGTATTTTCAAAACCTCTGCCCATGCGTTCAAATGCGCTGCCACGGTTTGCACTGCTCGATGCATTGTTGCGTGCAGGCGCACCGGCATAACTTTTATCAATATTAATCTCCGGCATTTCATCCAAAAACCTGCTCGGGTCATTCTGCTGCAGTTGTCCAAAACGATAACGTGCATTGCTGTAACTTAAATAAAGTTTGTGTTTTGCACGGGTAATGGCTACATAAAATAAACGTCGCTCTTCCTCCAGTTCTTCCCGTGTATTTATGCTCATAGCATTTGGAAAAAGTGTCTCTTCCAAACCGCCCACAAACACCACCGGAAATTCCAAACCTTTCGCCGCATGTATTGTCATTAATTTTACAACATCGGTTTCTTCCTTGTTATTATCAGCATCGGTTAACAAAACGATTTGTTGTAAATAACCGCCCAAACTTTTATCACCCACCTCACCGTCCTCTTCGTTCATGGGTGTTTCCGTAAATTCTTTTATGGAGTTTAATAACTCCTGCACGTTTTCATAACGGGCTAAACCTTCTGTAGTTTTATCATTAAACAAATCTTTTACAAGCCCTGTATTTTTGCCCACCAAAAATGCCAGATCGTAGGCATTTTTTTTCGCCATCTCACTTTGAAACATTTTTATCATGATTACAAAGTTGTCTATAGCTTCTAAAGTGCCACTTTTAAAGCCATACATCGAAGCATTGCAAAGTATATCCCACATACTGAGGTTGTTCTCATTGGCATACAATACCGCTTTGTCAATTGTTGTTTTTCCGATAGCTCTTACAGGATAATTAATAATCCGTTTCAACGCTTCCTCATCTCTTGGATTTACCACAATTCTTAAATAGCTTAATAGATCTTTTACCTCTTTGCGCTGGTAAAAACTTGTGCCTCCGTAAATGCGGTAAGCAATACCCATGCGTCTCAGCGATTCTTCAAAACTTCTGCTCTGCGCATTTGTTCTGTAAAGAATAGCAAAGTCCTGGTTAAAATAATGGTTGCGTAGTTTGTTTTCCTGTATGGCATCTGCCACCATTTTACCCTCGTCGTTGTCCGTCATGGTACGCACGAGTTTTATCTTTTCCCCTTCGCTGTTATCTGTAAATAATTTCTTTTCTATCTGCCCTTTGTTGTTACCAATTATTTCATTTGCAACGCTCAGTATATTTTTTGTGCTTCTATAATTCTGTTCCAGCTTTACCACTTTTACATCATCATAATCTTTCTCAAACTGTAAAATATTTTCTATCGTTGCCCCTCTAAAACTATAAATACTTTGCGCATCATCTCCCACCACACAGAGATTTTCGTGCATAGCACCCAGCAGTTTTACAATTTCATACTGGGCAGTATTTGTATCCTGGTACTCATCTATCATTACATACTTAAACTTGTGCTGGTACTTGCTTAAACTTTCTGGAAAGTTTTTTAAGAGGATGTACATTTTAAACAACAGATCATCAAAATCCATTGCGCCATTTTTAAAACAGCGTTTGCTGTAAGCATCATATATCTGGCCGAGCATTGGGCGGTTTGCACGGGCATCTTCCTGTTGCAAATTATAGTCATTCGCATATTCCGCCGGACCAACCAATGCATTTTTTGCAGAGGATATTCTGTTATAAACTACATTTGGTTTATACTGTTTATCATCCAGCTCCATTTCTTTTATTACCGTTTTCACCACACTCTTTGCATCGTCAGTATCATAAATAGTAAAGTTGCTTGGGAACCCAAGTTTAGGTGCCTCGCTTCGTAAAATGCGGGCAAAAACGCTGTGAAAAGTACCTATATAAAGATTTCTTGCTTCTGAGTTTCCAAGAATTTTCTCCACTCTTGCCTTCATTTCTGCCGCTGCTTTGTTGGTAAATGTTAGGGCAAGAATATTAAAAGCATCTACGCCGTGATGCGCCATTAAATGGGTAATTCTTGTAGTAAGTACTTTGGTTTTTCCACTGCCGGCACCTGCAATAATCATTATCGGGCCATCTTTGTGGAGTACCGCTTCACGCTGCGGCTCATTCAATTCATCTAAATAATTAGGCATAGCACAAAGGTAATTTTTATAAACGATTTACTGTTCGGTTTTATAGGATTGAGTTGCGGGTTGGGAGTTAAGGGTTGCGGGTTTATGCTATGAATTGGAAACAATTTTAAATCGACAATATTACATCGTAAATTCTTTTGGGGCTGTAACCACAGAAGCCTTTTTGATCTTTTGTACGCTGCCCGTCTCCAACCTGCCTGCCGGTAGGCAAGTCTTTTTTACCTCAAAAGCAGGTAAAAAAGGATTTACGCCTAAGCAGCGCAGCCAGTCGGGTTTAGTTTTTCAATTTTACATTGAAGCGTATAAGTTGCCGGACAATAAGATAGTTGCTACAATGCTTTAGCAAAGCCGTTCTCGTGTGAAGTAAACCCCATCATTTTTAAATAATATATATGGCTCTTATTTTCTACACTTTTATAAACAATTCTTTTTATTCCTTTTGAAACTAAATACTGTTTCTCTTTTTCAAAAATATATTGCCCCACTTTAAAGTCTCTGTATTTTTTGGTTGTATAATTTATTGCTACAACTGCATCGCCGTTTTGTTGAATTTGTGCACTAAAAATATTTGCAATAACCAGGTCTCTTAAAACCACAAAGTTTAAATTACCCTTTAGCTCCACATTTTTAAAGGCCGGAAAATAAGTTTTAATATCTGCACCATAAAAACTTAAAAATTTCAGTGTTAACTTTTCGTCTCCGCTAAATTCAATTATCTCAAAGTTTTCTTTGTGGGCGTATAGCTTTTGTAAATAATAAACATTAATAAAAAATAAAATGCCGTTGGTCAACAATACAGGCCATGCACTAAAAATAATCCCGTAAATAATGAAAGATATGGTGCCAAGTATATTGTAAATTCTAAATTTAATATCCCCATTTACGAGCAGGGCAATTATTAAAAACAACGAAGCGAGGTAACCGAAATAGGGAGCGATTTGTAAAAGCATAAGTGTACAAAAATAGGCACTTCAAAGTATTTATAAATTACAAAACAACCTATGGTGTAAAAGTGATAGATCCACTTACAGACGGCTTACCTGCCATCCCAAAAATAATGGTACCAACAGTATCCTTTTTAAAAAAGTAAGAAGTATTGTCAGCGATATTTTGTTTGTTTATAACAATACTGTCCGAAGAGTAAATTCCCTTTGCTGTGCCTGAGCGATTTACAAACGTAATAGAGGAACCATTCACAACGGTTAGATTATTAGGTGAAAAAACGCCATCGCTCATCATAATATAATTTGTGGGAAGATCTCCACCAACTGGCTCCGGCTGCCTATTTTTACTGCATGAGACAAAAATATTTGCTGCAAATACAATTAAAGCGGAGTAAAATATATTTTTCATTATTTATTCAAAAAACTGAATTTACGATCTATAAAAAAAATATAAAATTTTATATTAAACTATTTGTAAAATAAAATCTCGATCAATTCATTTTTTGAAAGATTGAAGTGTAAAGCTATGTCAGCAAGTAGGGCTGCAAGCGTTCCGATTTTTAAAGGATGATGTTGAGGGATTGTAATATTATGTTGTCCATTCTGCTCAGTTGATAACCTGATGTGGCTTCCCGTTTGTCTGCTGATTATATAGCCAAGTGGTTTTAATAATCTTATTAATTGGTTTCCGCTTATATCTCTAGGTAACTTCACGCAGCAATAATTTCTTCACTCACAATGTGTAGACGAATAATTCTTTTTTTATCATCATCAAAATGACAGTGAACTGCATCTATTACTGCGACTTTTAAAGTCTCGTACGTTTCTCCTTGGGTATAAATGGAGATTCCTAAACCTTTAGCTGTAAAACCTCCTTCAAGGCTTTCCTCTACCAAAAATATTAATTCCTCCATATTTCTTTTTTAACAAATTTACATTATTTAAAACATAAATTCTACATTTCCCCCTTCACAAAGTCCATCAATACTTTTATCTTCTCCGGACTAAAATCAAATTCCAAACCTGCAGCCTTGTATAAATCAGGTAAAGTTTTTGTGCCTCCAAGGCTTAGTGCGTACGAATAATTATCCAGCGCTTTTTCTGCGTCGTTTTTATACTGCATCCACATACCAATAGCTCCAAGCTGTGCAATGCCATATTCAATATAATAAAATGGCACTTCAAAAAGGTGCAACTGTCTTTGCCATGCATTGTTTCTAAATTCCTCCAGACCACTGTAATCAATTACATCATCTGTAAATTCTGCCACGGTTTTTACCCATGCCGTTGTACGTTCCTTATGTGTATGAGTTGGGTTTTCATATACCCAATGTTGAAATTTGTCTATAATAGCAATCCATGGAAAAATGGTAATTACTCTTTCCAGTTGGTGCTCTTTTGCACGGGCAAGATCATCAGCATTATCAAAAAATGTTTCCCAATGGTCCATGCTAAAAAGTTCCATCGCCATGCTTGCCACTTCGGCAATTTCCATGGGGTATTCTTTAAAGCCATTGAGTGCTAATGGATGAGCCAAAAAAGAATGAACTGCATGTCCACCTTCATGTACCATCGTTGTCACATCATGCATTTGTCCCGCAGCATTCATAAAAATAAATGGTGCACCGCTTTCTGCCATTGGACAATTATACCCCCCCGGCGATTTACCTTTTCTGCTTTCTAAGTCTAAGTGTTTCATCTCCTTCATACGTTGCAAACATGCACCAAAAAATGGACGCAATTTAGTAAAGCACTTTACAGATTTTTCTAATAATTCCTCACCTGTTTTAAATGGGCGAAGTGGTTTTGTGCCCGCCGGTTCTGCATCTAAATCCCATGGACGAAGCGTATCCAACCCAAGCTTTTCTTTTTTCTTTTTATAAATTTCATTCACCAGCGGCATCACATGTTGCTTCACCGCATCATGAAATTGAAAGCAATCTTCTTTTGTATAATCAAATCTGCCGAGCTCTTTAAATCGGTAATCTCTATAGTTATCAAAGTCAGCATTAATAGCTTCATTGTTGCGTAGTTCAATCAATTTATCGTACAACTCATTCAACTTTTCTTTGTCTTCCAGTCTGCGCTTTTGAATTTTAAAATATACTTCCTGCCTTAAATTTCTATCCTCATTTTCTAAAAACTTCGCTGCCTGTTGCAATGTATAATCTTCACCATTTACAGTCACCATCATAGCACCAGTAATTTGCCCAAACTGTTGCTGCAGCACAGCAATCTCCGCCTGTATAGGAATATTTGCTTCTCTAAAAAGTTCTACATTTTTTTGCGTACTTCTTAAGTAGGTATTGTAAACTTCCGCATCTAACTCATGCAAATAAGGCGATGCCAATAACTTTTTATTTAAGCCATCGCTGTAAGGTTGCACTTGTGGTTGTATTTCCATGCAAAAGAAATTAAAAGCATCTTCCAATGCTTTGTTCTCATTATCGCAGGTCATTTTAATTTGTCGCCAGCACGCATCTTCATTTACAGCAGCTTCCAGCTCACTCATATCAAGCAGCCATTTTTCAAGAGAACTCTTATCCATGATTTCTCTTTCTAAAAGCGTTTTAAAATAAGGCTCCAGTGCTGCCCAATCTGTTACGGTAAATTCTTTTGGCAGAAAATGCCTTTCAAGTTTTTTTATATCAGCAGTATACATTTGTGAGTATTGAGATTTTAGTATTGAGTATTGAGATTTTAGTATTAAGTATTGGGAAAAGAGTTTGGGGCTTTTGGCTGACTAGCATTGTTGGGCAATTGTCCGGGCTGTCTGTAGTAGCCTGCCTGCCGGCAAAGGCAGGTTCCGCAATAGTGTTACTAATACTTTGAAGTTTTTTCTTTGCGGAAGCTACTACTGCCCATCCCGCAGCCTTTCAACTTCCATGGGTTGCACCCATGGTAACTAAAGGTAAACCCCTCCGGGGTTATTAAAAAGTCGAGACTGTCTCCCAAAAGATCTTCAAGTCTTCCCGCTCCCCAGAAGAGGGATCGAGGGTGAGGCTTCTCCCTTATGCCATCTTCCTCGGACTATTTATCTTTTTTGCAGGACCGCTTTTTATAGCCGCTGCTTTTGGTGTGGCTGTTTTTGCTGTTGCTTTTTTCTCTGCAACAACTGCAGGTTTTTCTTCGCCATCTGCTGCCTCTTCGCCTTCAGCGTGTTCGGTAAGTTTAATTTCTACACCTGCTTTGTCGAGAATGTCAAACCATTTCACCATCTTCTTCATATCGCTTGCATATACTCTTTCAAAATCCATATCAGGATACACTTTTTCAAAATATGCTTTTACAGCTTTTGTATCGGCTTTGCCGTCAGGCTTCGCTTCTTTACTAGTTTTCATAGCTTTAAAAACATCTACCAGGTTTACGTTATCTGTTACCGTAAATATTTCTATGCTCTCCAGGTGAGAAAAACTATGAATACGATTGCTTACAAATTTGGTGGATTTATCTTCTAACGAGCGTACAATACCGCCATCTGTTTTAGAAGAAACCAACTCATATAAACCGCCCAGGCCCGTTACAGATACTATTTTATTATACTCCATATAAAATGAAAATTTTAGGCTTGCAATTTAAGGGAGAAAAAATGAAAAACTTTGACCATTCCCAAGCTTTGCCTTATTTAACAAAAAAACAAATTACAATCAATGCGAATGTTTTAAAGTCAATACATCGTCTAAAGTTTACAAAGAAAAGTTTTTATGAAGCCAATTTTAATTTTTTCGCTGTTTCTAACAGTTTTTTCAAGTGCAACATGGGCACAAAATGCAGGTATAAAAGGTAATATAAATGACCGGACAGACAACAAACCAGTTATTGCTGCAACAGTATCGTTGTTAAAACAACTTGATTCTTCTGTTATTTCTACAACAGTTACAAGCGTTACGGGTTCATTCTCGTTTATTAATTTAACTGCCGATAGTTTTATAATAAAGGTAAACGCATTAAATTATCAAGAATTTATTTCGTTCATTACGCTAAAAGATGCGATTAGAACACTATCGACATTTTTACTGGACAGGCAGGGCAAAGACTTATCAACTGTAACCGTTGTAGCCAGAGCGCCTGCGGTTGTTGTGAAAGGAGACACATCTCAATTTAGTGCAAGCCAATACAAAGTAAACCCAGATGCGACAACTGAAGATTTAATTAAAAAAATGCCGGGTATTACAGTTGCAAAAGATGGTACCGTTACAGCACAAGGCGAAACAGTAAAAAAAGTAACCATTGATGGTAAAGATTTTTTTGGTGATGATGCAGCTGCAGCTTTAAAAAATTTACCATCAGAAGTGGTAGATAAAATTCAGGTGTTTGACAGACTGAGTGACAATGCCCGCCTAACAGGCTTTGATGATGGCAATTCTACAAAAGCAATTAATGTTGTAACCAAAGCTGGTTTAAAAAACGGGCGTTTTGGTCGTATATATGCCGGCGGAGGTACTGACGATAGATATAGCGCAGGTGGCAACGCAAGTTTTTTTAAAGGCAACAGACGTTTATCATTGGTTGGAAATTTTAATAACATAAACCAGCAAAACTTTGCATCTCAGGATCTGCTTGGCTTAACGAGCAGTGGTGGCGGTAACAAAGGTGGCGGACAACAAGGCGGTGGCGGTCGCTGGAATGGCGGCGGCGGTGGTGATTTTAATGTTGGTCAATCAAACGGTATCAGCAAAACCAATGCAGCAGGCTTAAACTTTAGCAACCAATATGGTAAAAAAGTTACGCTTGCAGGAAGTTATTTTTACAACCAAAGTAGAAACACCAATCAATCTACCACCACCAGAGAGACATTTTTGGGTGGCCCTGATACAAGTCTTTTTACAAAACAAATCAGCAATTCGGTTACCAACAATACCAACAATAGAGTTAATTTAAGACTGGAATATACGATCGACTCCAGCAACAGTTTGTTCATTATACCGAGTTTTAATTTTCAGCAAAACAACAGCACTTCTTTTTCTGATTACAAAAGTTATTACGGTGCAAGAGGTGGCGGCGCTGTTTATGATACCGCAAATACTTCTTTAGGAAAAAATACTTCTGATAGAAAAGGATTCAATATTCGCAATAATATATTATTTCGTCACGCCTTTGTTAAAAAAGGCAGATCAATTTCTTTTGGCTTAAATACTACTTTTTCTAAAAACACTGCTGAAAGTATATCCAATGCAGATTACAGATATTTTAAAAATTCCGGTATTTTTGATTCGCTGCAAAACCAGTTTTATGATAATGTAAGCAACGGTTATACAATTGGCGGAACAATAGCTTTCACAGAGCCATTAAGTAAAAAAGCGCAATTACAATTTGATTACAATCCTTCAGTACAAAAAAACAATGCAGACCAACAAACTTTTGGGTATGATGGACAAAAATATTCAAACCTTGATCAATCACTTTCCAATAAATTTAACAACACCATTACTACTAATAATGCAGGATTAACTTACAGGTTCATGCCTGACAGAGACAACATGTTTTCGGTAGGAGTAAGTTATCAAAATTCAAAACTCGAAAGCGACAGAACGTTCCCAACAAAAACTAATATCAGCCAGTCATTTTCTAATTTCTTACCAAATTTAATATGGAGGAAAAAGTTTTCGGCAGCATCTAATATCAGGGTATTTTACAGATCGTCTACTAACTTTCCTTCTGTAAATCAGTTGCAGGATGTTGTAAACCAAAGCAACCAATTGGTAGTGAGTACAGGCAACCCCGCATTAAAACAATCGTACACACAGTTTGTTGCTACTAGGTATAGTTACACAAATTCTAAAACGAGTAAAAGTTTTTTTGCAAATTTATTTTTACAAACTGCAGGCAATTATATAACAAGTGCAACTTATATACCTAAGGCAGATTCAACTATTCAAAATGGCATTAAGCTTCAAAAAGGCTCTCAACTTACAAAACCTGTGAACCTTAATGGTTATAGAAGCGCACGAACTTTCTTTAACTACAGCATGCCTATCAAGGCAATTAAAACGAACTTAAATTTAAATGCCGGAATTGCTTACAGCAGGTTACCCGGCCTTACAAACAACGTAAATATTGTTACAAATAATATTGTTTACAATGCAGGTGTTGTATTAGCAAGTAACATAAGCGAATATGTCGATTTTAATTTGTCGTACAACTCTAATTTTAACCGGACTTCAGGCTCAGGCAGCGGTAATAATAATTATATAAACCAGGCGATAGGAGCACAGATAAATCTCTTAAGTAAAACAGGATGGTTCTTGCAGAATGATGTTTCTTATCAGGCAAACTCAGGCTTGAGCGCAGGCTTTAACCAAAAGTACAGCCTATGGAATGCAGCAATCGGTAAAAAGTTTTTAAAGAATAAAGTTGGGGAGTTAAAGCTTTCAGTATTTGATCTTTTAAAACAAAATCAAAGCATTGTTAGAACTGTTGATGCAAGGTATATTGAAGATGCACAAAGTCAGGTTCTAAAACAATATTTTTTATTGACGTTCACTTATAACCTTAAGAATTTTGGTATAGCAAAACCAACGGGAAAAAAAGAAAATGTTGAAGGCGGTTACAGAGGCGGGCCAGGGTTTTAATAAATTGAATTATAAAGATTTTAATAACACCGTTCATAATGAACCGCTTAAAAATATTAGTTTGTTGTAAGTATCTTTATTTGGAATAAATTATTTCTTTTGAACCAGCAGGCTGTTATTGAAACAAAACAAAATAGTGAAGATGATTTTGCCGGCATTGTAAATGAACGCCAGCAAATGGTTTACAATATAGCCTTAGGTATTGTTCAAAACGAAGAAGATGCTGAAGATATAACGCAGGAAGTTTTTTTGAAAGTGTATGATGGGTTAAAAAGTTTTAGAAATGAAGCCAGTTTATCTACCTGGATTTATAGAATAACCATTACCACCGCACTCGATTTTGAAAAGCAGAAGAAGAGACAGAAAAGAGGCGGGTTAATGCAACGTGTATTTGGATATGCGGAGGCAAATGAGAAGCCAGACTTTTTTCACCCGGGTGTGGCGTTAGACAAAAAAGAAGATGCATCAGTTCTTTTTATGGCTATGAAAAAATTGCCTGAAAAACAAAAGACAGCTTTTGTACTTCATAAAGTGGAAGGGCTTACGAACAATGAAATAGCTGTAATAATGCAAACTACTTTGCTTGCAGTAGAATCATTGCAGGTGAGGGCTAAAAATAATTTAAGAAATTTATTGCAAGACTATTATAAAAAACATTTCAATTAAATTAGCGGGTATTTATGAGCGATATATTTGATGATAAAATTGATGCTACCCTAAAAAGTATTGATGGAATAGCCAAGGCTTCTCCCAAACCTTTTTTACTTACCCGCATAAATGCGGGTTTAAATAATGCTGTTGAAGAAACGGTTTGGTCTCAGATTGCTTTCTATTTAAAAAAGCCATTTGTTGCTGGGTTAGCCATTTTGCTGTTGGCTCTGGTAAATATTATTGTTATAAAAAGCACCAACAAAGGCAGCGAAAAAGAGATGGTTGCTAAAAGCCTTACCTCTCAAAAATATGATTTTGCCATCAACGTATCTGTGTTATATGATATAGAAAACCAGGAGCCATGATGAGAACAGAAAATCCATCCAACAAAATATTTATTATTGTAATTACGTTGTTATTCATAGCAAACATAGGTACACTAACGCTTTTACTAAGTACTGATAAAAAAACTGATTACGACGACCGCAGAAACAGCATGCGTAATTATCTAAAAAATGAAATAGGTTTTTCAGATGCACAGCTCAATGCATTTGACACTGTGAAAAGTAATCACAGGGCAGAAGTGAAACCGATGTTTGATGAAATGCGTACACGCAAGCAATTAAATTTAAGAAATATTGGTGCGCAAAATTTTAGTGACAGTTCAATTATTATTGCCGCAGACTATGCAGCAGCGCAACAGGAAAAGCTGGAAATGAAAATGCTGAGCCAGTTAAAAGTTATTAGAAACTTGTGTACGCTTCAACAACGTGCAATTTTTGATACAGGCTTTTATAAAATGATGAGCCGACCGAACAACGAAACTCAGAAGAAAGAAAAGTAAATCATACTCGGTTACATAAAAACCCTTTCCAAATTTGAAAGGGTTTTTTATTATCCTGTTTTTAGCACAGCTTCTATTCGTTCTTTTAAAGTTTCGTAATCAGTATACCCACGGGCAACCATATTAAATTTGGTATCGCTTGTTTGTACAAACACACATGGATACCCCGTTACTTGTAATTGCTTCATGAGAGAAAACTCATAATAAGCCATGTCCTTGTATTCCTCACTTTTCAGTTTATCATAAAATATTTCGGGCTGAATGCTGTACTTTTCAAGTAGGTGCCTGTACGCTTCATCATCCGTTAAATCTCTTCCTTCCACATACAAAGAATACTGAAGATCTGCTGCGAATTCAACCGCACGGTCAGGATAAAATTCTTTAAAAATACACATGGCTATTGCGGGCTTTTCTGAACTTGGGTGCCAATCGCTGTCATCAGGATTTTTTAAATGCCACAGGTAATCTTCGCCGAATGTTACACCGGTAAGTTCCTCCACATTTTTATAGGCACCTAAAATATAATTTGCTGAAACACCAATATGCGTTGGCTTTTCAGGCAATACCATACCGCCGCTTAAAACTTCTGTCGGCATGATGGCTTTATATTCTCCGGCTATTTTTTTTATAACATTACTAAAACCATAGCACCATCCGCAATATGCATCGTAACAGTAGATGATAGACATAAAATATTTAATTTAAGACAAAAGATAATAGACAAAAGATAGGACAAGATTACTGAACAAAAACATCCTTCGGTGGCTTGAGTATTTACAAACATTTTGCGTTACCATCACTCTGTCTTTTGTCTTTAATCTTTTGTCTTGTGTCTCAGTCCACTAATGAGCTTCCAGCCAGTTGTTCCCAACCCCCAACTCAGCATCTGCAGGTATTTCATTTGGCAAAACAAGTGCCGCTTTCATGCTGTTTAATATGAGAGGTTTAATGGCTTCTAACTCTTCTTTCAACACATCAAATACCAATTCATCGTGCACCTGCAGCAACATTTTACTTTTAAAATTGCCTTCTTTCAGCGCAGCACTTATTTTTATCATGGCAAGTTTTATCATGTCTGCCGCTGTACCCTGTATGGGAGAATTGATGGCGTTTCTTTCAGCAAAACCACGTACTGTAAAGTTGGCGCTGTTTATATCTTTCAGCCAACGCTTTCTACCCATCAAGGTTTCTACATAGCCATTTTCCTTGCAAAAATTTATGGTATCATCCATGTACTTCTGTATGCCTGGAAATTCTTTTTTGTAATTATCAATAATTTCTTTTGCCTCAGCCCTTGGTATGCCTAAGTTTTCTGACAGACCAAATGCACCCTGCCCATAAATAATTCCAAAGTTTACACTTTTTGCTTTGTAACGCATTTCTTTTGTTACTTCACTTTCTTCTACGCCAAAAACTTTTGCTGCCGTGGCAGTATGAATATCTTTACCTGTTTTAAAAGCCTCACACATATTTACATCACCGCTAATAGCCGCTACCACCCTCAATTCTATCTGCGAATAATCGGCGGAAACCAACACATGGTTTGCATCTCTCGGTATAAAAGCTTTGCGAATTTCTCTTCCCTTTTCGGTACGGATAGGAATATTTTGCAGGTTAGGATTTGTACTGCTTAACCTGCCTGTAACAGCAACTGCTTGTGCATAATTTGTATGTACACGACCTGTGCGTGCATTCATCAAAATCGGAAAAGCATCTACATAAGTGCTGCGTAATTTCGTTAGTTCTCTAAAGCTTAATATCTGATCGCAGATAGGATTGTTGTTGGCCAGTTTTGCCAGCACATCTTCGCCTGTTGCATACTGCCCTGTTTTTGTTTTTTTTGCTTTTGGATCCAGTTTCATTTTTTCAAAAAGCACTTCGCCGAGTTGTTTTGGGCTTGCTAAATTGAAACGAACACCTGCCAGTTCGTATACTTTTTCTTCAGCAATTTTTGCTTCTATGTCAAGCTCTTTTGAATAAGAAGTCAGGAAATCCATATCAACTTTTATCCCTTCAAATTCCATTTCTGTCAATACCCTAACCAAAGGATTTTCTACTTCGTAAAAAACTTTTTCAACTTCTTTTAATTTTAGTGAAGGCAGAAAAGTATTTTTTAATTGGAGGGTAATATCAGCATCTTCAACAGCATATTCCTTCGCATCTTCAATGGCAACATCTCTCATGGTGCCCTGGGTCTTTCCTTTTTTTCCAATAAGCGATGTAATGCTTACCGGTTGGTAACCCAAATATTTTGCGCTCAGCAGATCCATATTGCGTTTGCCTTCAGGCTCAGTAACATAATGCGCCAACATGGTATCAAAAATATTTCCCTTTAATGCATATCCATACCATTTTAGCATGAGCATATCATACTTTAAATTTTGCCCGATCCAGGTTTTGCTTTCATCTTCAAAAAGCGGTTTAAACTTTTCCAGAATAGCCAAAGTTTCTTCTTTACTTTCCGGGCATGGCACATACCATCCTTCACCAGGTACAACGGCAAAGCTAAGTCCAACAAGGTCTGCACAGTTTGCGTCTATATGTGTTGTTTCTGTATCAAAACTTATTTCGCTAAATTTATTTAGTTCTGCAATAAGATCTTTAATGTCATTATTGCTCTGCACGAGCTTATAATTATGCAGCGTATTATCTATGTTTTTATCCGCAACAAGCGGC
>JBBRPX010000067.1:0-15348 GCA_038227505.1 Chitinophagales bacterium | reverse complement strand
CCATTTTGAAGTCATCGGCATTTTCTTTCAGAAAAAGTTCAAATTCGTCCCTGTAATTAATTTCTTCCATTTTCACTCAATCAATGTATGTTAGTGGTAAGTGTTGTGTTTTTAATGTTTACTGCTTTGCTTTAGCGTACTGGTTTTTGTATTGAGCTTTATCAATTATGTTCTTCTTTACCAAAATATCTTCCAGCATTGCTTTTGCTCTTGTGTATTGACTTCGGCTCGTGCTTTCTTCTATATCAAGCATTTTCCCAATTTCTTTGTGGGAATAGCCTTCTATAGCATATAGATTTAATACAGTTTTATAACCCAGCGGCAGCATACGAATACATTCAACGACTTGTTTTGCTTGTATAATGCTTGGTATCAAATCTTCTTTGGTATGAAACGCATAGGCGTGAATTAAATCAACGGTTTCAGAAAACTTTTTATTTTTCTTTAATACATTGATACAGGTATGCACAATGATTCTCCTTATCCAACCTTCTAATGCACCTTCATTGCGGTATTGGTGTAGTTGTGTAAAGATTTTAATAAAGCCTTCCTGCAACATATCTTCTGCATCTTCTCTGCTTTTTGCAAAGCGGTAACAAACAGAAAGCATGCGTGGACTGTAACGGTCATACAGCGCCTCTTGCGCAGCAGCATTATTTTTGAGTGTTCCGGCAAGCATTTGCTCTTCGGTCATAAGTTAGGGTTTTACCGTATAAATATAGACAAATTTTGTTGTAAAAATGCTGCTTGGGGGTAATTTGAACATTGGAGTCTATATCAAAACATCTCCATTCATTTCTTCAGGTATTTTCAATTCCATCATTTTTAAGATTGTCGGGGCAACATCAGCTAATTTGCCCGGTTTTATAGTTCCTTTCCATTTATTATCAATTATAAAAAATGGAACCAGGTTTAATGTGTGTGCTGTATTTGGCGTTCCGTCGTTGTTTATTTCAAAATCAGCATTTCCGTGGTCGGCCAATAAAAAAATAGCATAATCTTTTTCAAGGGCCTTGGTAACAACCTTTTTCACACATTCATCAACTGTTTCTACTGCTTTTATAACTGCTTCCCATACACCTGTATGCCCCACCATATCGGCATTTGCAAAGTTTAAACATATAAAATCTGGCGAAGTACTTTCTAAGGCTTCTACAACTTTATCTGCTACCTCGTAAGCACTCATTTGAGGTTGTAAATCGTAGGTTGCCACTTTTGGCGATGGTACCATAATTCTTTTTTCACCCTCAAAAATCATTTCTCTGCCACCACTAAAAAAGAAACTTACGTGTGGGTATTTTTCAGTTTCTGCAATACGAAGCTGCGTTTTGCCTGCTCCTGCAATTACCTGCCCAATTGTATTATCCAAATTATCTTTATCATACATTACAAAAATATTTTTGTAAGTATGATCGTAGTTTGTTATTGTCGTATAATGCACATCTAACTTATGCATATCAAACGCCGGCATATCTATCTGGGTAAGTACTTCTGTAATTTCTCTGCACCTGTCAGTACGAAAATTAAAACACAATACGGCATCACCATTTTTTATTTTGGTATCGCCTACAGCGGCATTTATCAAGGGCATAATAAATTCATCGGTAATGTCTTTTTCATAAGATGACTGTGTCCATGATAAAATATCAGTAAATTTTTCACCGATTGCATTTACCATTGCATCATAGGCAGTTTTTACTC
This sequence comes from Chitinophagales bacterium, assembly GCA_038227505.1. Lineage (GTDB taxonomy): Bacteria > Bacteroidota > Bacteroidia > Chitinophagales > Chitinophagaceae > Ferruginibacter. The sequence goes on along the minus strand of JBBRPX010000067.1, from coordinate 13,647 downwards.
TTTCCCACCTTTTATCTCTATCCATGGCATAATATCTACCTGAAACGGTAGCTATTTTACCGGTAGTAATATCAAGATGTTGCTGCAATGTTTTTAAAAAGCCATAACCACTTTTTGGGTCTGTATCTCGGCCATCAGTAAATGCATGTACAAGCACATTATGAAAATTTTGAGCTGCACATAAACTTGTAATAGCTTTTATATGGTTGATGTGTGAGTGTACGCCACCATTGCTTACAAGACCAATTAGGTGAAGAGGTACATTGTTTGTTTTAGCGAATTCAATACAGCTTAAAAGCTGTTCATTTTTATCAAAACTTTTATCTCTGATGGCAACATTAATGCGTTGTAAATCTTGATAAACAATTCTACCCGCCCCAAGGTTTAAGTGTCCAACCTCGCTGTTGCCCATCTGCCCTTCAGGTAATCCAACCGCCTCGCCACATGTAACAAGTGTACTGTTTGGATAGTTATTGTAAAGTGAACTTACAAAAGGGGTTTTTGCATGTTGTATTGCGTCGCTGCTTTTTACTTTACCAAGTCCCCACCCATCCATTATTATAAGAATTGTTTTTTTATCTTGCATATTACAAAGCTAAGTTTCTTTACAATTGTTGTAAAAAAGAATAGCTAAGTGTTATAAAGAAGCCAAACAAGGCCATAATATGCCTGAAAAATTGATATGGCATACTTTTAGCAAATAGGGTGATAAATTAAAAATAATTATGAAAAAAATATTTACAATCATTGCAACAGTTTTTGCGCTAAGTTCTTTTATAACTCATGCAAGTATTAACGATGTTGTAAATGCCATAAAATCTGGTAACGCGGCTTCGGTTTCTAAATACTTCGATAATACCGTGGAAATAACAATTAATGGTAAAAGTACAAACTACAGTAAAGCCCAGGGAGAAGTAGTATTGAGGGATTTTTTTGCAAATAATACTGTTAAATCTTTTTCAGTATTGCACCAGGGAGAAAGTGGCGGTGCAGAATTTTGTATAGGTACTTTATTTACTTCAAATGGCAGTTATAGAACTACCTTAAATTTAAAACAAAAAGGGGATAAGCAAACCTTGCAGGAAATTAAGTTTGAAAAGTAACCTTTTAACTGTTATTAATTTGAAACTCCTCATTGTAGGAGTTTTTTATTTTATCCCCATCAAAGTTTTTCTCTTTATTTCGAAGTGAAGCAGTACTAACCGTTTAGTAACTTTGCAAATATGAATTTTGAAACAGCACTAAACAATTTAATAAAGAATGCATTGGCAGAAGATATTGGCGATGGAGATCATTCAACTTTATCAACTATAAAAGCAAATGCAAATGGTAAAGCTGTTTTAAAAATAAAGCAGGATGGTGTACTAGCAGGGATGGGAGTTGCTGAAGCTATTTTTAAATTTGTACAGCCCGATATTACTTTTACAGCTTTTAAAAAAGATGGAGATCAAATGAAGTTTGGTGAAACTGCATTTGAGGTTTCTGCCAAGGTTAATACAATACTTACATGCGAACGCCTTGTGTTAAATAGTATGCAGCGCATGAGTGGAATAGCTACTCTTACTAAAAAATACGTAGATAAATTGAGTGGTTATAAAACAAGGCTATTGGATACCAGGAAAACCACTCCCAACTTTAGATTGCTTGAAAAAGCAGCAGTAAAAATCGGAGGTGGAACAAACCATCGTTTTGGTTTATACGATATGATTATGCTGAAGGACAACCATATTGATTATAGTGGCGGAATAGAAACTGCCATTAACAATGCCTACAATTATGTGCAGCAAAATAATTTTAATTTAAAGATTGAAGTAGAAACAAGAAGTTTGGAAGATGTTGAAAAAGTGATGAAGACGGGTAAAGTGAACGTTATTATGTTAGACAACTTTACGCCTGAAGAAATTGTTGAGGCATTGAAGATGATTGATGGGAAATACGAAACAGAAGCAAGTGGTGGCATCAATTTAGATAATATTGAAAGCTACGCTGCAACAGGCGTTGATTATATAAGCAGTGGAGCTGTAATACACCAGGCGGTAAGTTTAGATTTGAGTTTGAAAGCAATAATTGTTTAATAAATATGTTTATTTATGGGTTATGGGAGGCGGGTTGGTAGTTACGGGGTTGCTAAACGCAAGATTCCAAATTAATATTGATAGCATTTCAATCTAACATGTAGGAGTTAGTTAACCCAAAACCCTAGATTTATAATCCACAACATTTTATTATGTCTAAAAAAATAAATTCTTTGTCAGGCCTTGTTTACTCAACAGATCCAAATTTTAAAATAGAGGAAGATATTAAAGAAGAAGAGCAAACGCTTCTTCCTGCGGAGCAAAAAATAAAAATAAGGCTCGATAAAAAGCATAGAGGGGGTAAGCTGGTAATGTTAATAGAAAATTTTATTGGTACTAATGCAGATAAAGAGGATATAGGTAAAAAATTAAAAACGGCATGTGGAACGGGAGGTGCAGTAAAAGAAGGAGAAATTTTGGTGCAGGGAGATAACAGGGATAAGGTTTTACAATGGCTTTTAAAAAACGGTTACAAGCATTCAAAAAAAATTTAAGACTATGGTCAGTAAAATTTCAGAAGGCGTAAATGTAAGTGTTGAAACATTTTACCAGGCAGAGTTTAGTAACGCTGCCAACAGCGAATTTATGTTTGCTTACAGGGTTACCATCGAAAACACAAATAACTTTCCGGTCAAATTGCTCAGCAGGCATTGGATTATTTTTGACAGCAACGGTATAACGAGAGAAGTAGACGGAGAAGGTGTTATTGGCGTTCAACCGGTTATAAATCCTTCTGGAAAATACCAATACATAAGCGGATGTAATTTGAACACAGATATTGGTAAAATGAAAGGCAGTTACTTATTTGAGAACATTTTAAACAAAAGAACCTTCTCGGCGGTTATTCCTTCTTTTGAAATGTATACGCCATTCAAATTAAATTAGGTCAAATTATATATTTTTGTATTTTTACGTTTAAGCTAACAGTCGTTAGGGTTTAGTTAACAACTGTATAGTTTACCTTCAATAATAAAAAACAGGAGAAATTAATTAAAATGGCTAAGATAGTTTTCAACAATAAGGATAACGCTTTTTTTCAGGATCTAAAAGCCAGTGTAGATGGTTATTTTAAAAACAACAACATCAGCAAAACCGGGGATTCGAGATTGTTTATAAAGACGTTTCTTTTAATAGGTACAACTTTAGGTATTTATCTAGTATTGATGAATGTAAATTTAAGTTGGTTGCCGGCTTTACTACTTTGTATTCCATTAGGGTTTTTAATGGCTTGCATCGGTTTTGCAGTTATGCACGATGCTAATCATGGTAGCTATAGTCCTAATACCAAGCTTAACGATTTCTTAGGCTTATCAGCAAATGCATTAGGGGCTAGTTCTTATTTCTGGAAACAAAAGCACAATATTATTCACCATACTTATACCAATGTAGATGGTATTGATGATGATATTGCAAAGAGCCCAATCATTCGCCAGTGCGAATCTCAAAAATGGGTGCCCGCTCATAAAGTACAGTATTTGTACATGCCATTTATTTATTCATTGTCAGTTATTTTCTGGGTCTTTATCATGGATCCCACAAAATATTTTAGTAAAAAAATTAATGGTACAGAATTATGGAAGATGAGTACTAAAAATCATGTCATTTTCTGGGTTACAAAAGTTTACTACCTAACTGTTTTTGTGGCATTACCTGTTTATGTATGGGGATTAGGAGGTTGGTTTGCCGGCTACATGGTTGCAAATATGACACTTGGTGTTACACTTTCTTTTGTGTTTCAATTGGCTCACGTAGTTGAGAATACTGAGTTTGAGCATATTGCTTTAGACCAGACAAAACACCTTGAGACTGCATGGGCAGAACATGAGTTAAAAACGACCAGCAACTTCGCTATGAAAAGTAAAGTTATTTCATGGTTTGTTGGTGGATTAAATTATCAGATTGAGCATCATCTTTTCCCTAAAGTGAGCCATGTACATTATCCTGAAATAAGCAAAATTGTTCAGGAAAAATGCAAACAATATAATATGCCTTACAACTATTACGATACGCTAGGGCAGGCTGTTGCATCGCATTTTAGAGTGATGAAGGAGTTGGGTAAAAAGCCTGAATCTGAGTCTGACCATATTCTTGCTGCAGCTTAAATTATAGTATTTCCTGCAGCGTACATTTTTCTTTATTTACAGATAGTACGTGCCTTACACCGCATTTTAATGCGAAATTATTTTTTTGATGGCCTACAGGAAAATCAAAACAAACAGGATAGTTATATTCGGAAACTTTTTCCAACACAATCTCTTCAAGTGTTTTACCGAAAGCTTCTCCATCGTCATCTTTTTTTATTTTAAATCCGCCCACAATTAGTGCGGCAAGCTGAGCTAATTTTCCACTTCTTTTAAGGTTGAAGAACATTCTATCAATACTGTACAAATATTCGCCGGTGTCTTCTACGAATAATATTTTATTCTTTGTATTGATGTCGCTTTTAGATGCAGCAAGGGTTTCAAGTGTTTTTAAATTACCACCAACAAGTATTCCCTTAGCAATTCCGTTTTTATTATTTGCATTTACTGGAAAGTTGTATAGCATTTTTTCTCCCAATAAACATTTTCTGATACTGTCCAGTGTGTCTAATTGCACAGGTTCTGCAATGGCAGGATTTACAAAGCTGTTGCACATTTTAGAGTGAATGGTTGCTATACCAAAATTTTTATTGATGTGGCTGTGTAAAACGGTAGCATCGCTGAAACCAATGACCCATTTCGGTTTTTTTATAAACGTTGAAAAATTAAGTTTGTCAATGATCTGTACAATACCATAACCGCCTCTTGCGCACATAATAGCTTTTATGGAAGGATCATCCAGCATTTGTTGAAAATCCTGAAGTCTTTCTTCATCGGTACCACCAAACGTAAAATCTTTTTTACCAATGCTGCTACCAATTTTTATTTTAAACCTCCAAGATTCAATCATGTTTATAGCATCTGTACAATCTATAACCGATATATAGCCTGCGGGACTTGTTAAGCCTATGGTATCGCCTTTTTTGAGATAAGATGGAATTTTATTTAGTTTATTATCGTCTTCATTGGCAGATAAACTTGCTGACATTAATTTTAATGAACTAATGGTTAATAATGCAGATGATATGAATTTCTTTCTTTCCATAAATAGAAATTGTACGCCGTTGTAAATCTACGTTTGAAAATACTCAAATTTCGCTTTTGAATGTACAATCGATATTTTTGCAAATTAACAAAAGGCTAGCCGCTTATTTCTATTGCATAATTAAAGCTAAATAGAAAATTAGAAGATGAAATGTGCGACGCCACGGACGATGAACAAAGCTGCTGTTTTTGCAGGGCTACAAAATTTATTTTGTAGCCCAGGGCTGAATAGAGCATAAAAAAAACAAATGACTGATCCAAAAAGATACCTGATTACTTCGGCGCTGCCTTATGCAAACGGACCAAAACATATTGGTCACCTTGCAGGAGCGTATTTGCCTGCAGATATTTATGTGCGCTATTTGCGGGCTTTAAAAAAAGATGTTGTATATGTTTGTGGAAGTGATGAACATGGTGCTGCTATTACCATGCAGGCTATTAAGGAAAAAACTACGCCACAGGAAATTGTAGATAAATACCATGCAATGCTGAAAAGCAACATGGCGGATCTTGGAATTTCATTCGATATTTATCATCGTACATCATCACCTATTCACCACGAAACGGCGCAGGAATTTTTTACCATGCTCAATAACAATGGTGACTTGGAGCAAAAGGAAACAGAGCAGTTTTTTGATGAAGAAGCACAATCATTTTTAGCAGACAGATATATTACTGGCAAATGTCCTGTATGTGGTTATGAAGCTGCTTTTGGTGACCAGTGCGAAAAATGTGGAACATCTTTAAGTCCCGAACAATTAATAAATCCACGGAGTACACTGAGTGGTAAAACGCCCATTAAAAAAGCAACTACGCACTGGTATTTGCCTTTAAATAAGCATGAAGATTTTTTACGCAAATGGATTTTAGAAGATCACAAAGAAGATTGGAAAGCCAATGTGGTAGGGCAATGTAAAGGGTGGATAGAAATGGGATTGCAACCAAGGGCAGTAACAAGGGATTTGGATTGGGGTATAAAAGTGCCGGGCGCAGAAGGGAAAGTACTTTATGTATGGTTTGATGCACCTATTGGATACATTAGTGCAACAAAGCAGTGGGCATCAGATAATGAAAAGGACTGGAAGCCATATTGGTATAATGCTGATACAAAACTGGTGCATTTTATTGGAAAAGATAATATCGTGTTTCATGCAATTATTTTTCCCATAATGTTGAAGTTGCATGGTAATATTTTGCCTGATAATGTCCCGAGCAATGAGTTTATGAATTTGGAAGGTGATAAAATGAGCACAAGTCGTGGCTGGAGTATTGAAATGGAAGACTACATAAATGACTTTGTAAAAAAAGATAATGGCGGCGACCAAATGGTAGATGCCTTGCGTTATTATTTAACAGCCATTGCACCGGAAACAAAGGACAGTGAATTTACTTGGAAAGGTTTTCAGGATGCGGTGAATAGTGAGTTGGTGGCCGTTTTTGGAAATTTTATAAACAGGGCTTTTGTTTTAATGCACAAATTATGCGGTGGTAAAGTGCCGAAGTTTCACAATGAAATAATGGACGATGCAGACAGACAAATGCTGGAAGAAATAAAAATTACAAAGCAAAAAATTCAGCAAAATATTGAAGGATATAAATTTAGAGATGCACAGGCAGAAGTAATTGACCTCGCACGCAAGGGTAACAAATACATGCAGGATAAAGAACCGTGGATTGTAGCAAAACAGACGATGGACAATGGACAATTGACCATAGAAGCGCAAGCATTAGTAGACAATTGTATGCATATTTGTTTGCAGCTAACCGCAAACCTTGCCATATTTATTAATCCGTTTTTACCGAATGCTGCAAAGAGAATGTGTGTAATGATGAAGACCGTTGATAAAATGCTTGACTGGGAAAATGCAGGATCCGTAAAACTATTAAGCGTAGGATATTCATTACGCCCGCCCCAATTATTGTTTAGAAAAATAGAAGATATAGAAGTAACAGAACAGGTAGAAAAATTAAAAATTAAAAGCGCAGCTATTAAGATGGAAAATAAGACAACTGAGAACGGACAACCAACAACACAGGAAACTTCAAAATTAAAAACAGACAATAAAGTAATAGGGACTGAAGTTCCTCTTCAGGAGGGATTTAGGAAGGCTCTCAAACCTGAAATTGTATTTGATGATTTTGCAAAAATTGATTTAAAAGTAGGCACAATAGTAAGTGCCGAAAAAGTTGAGAAAGCAGACAAATTATTGAAACTTGAAATTGATTTAGGTTTTGAAAAAAGAACGGTGGTAAGTGGTATAGCACTTCATTTTAGCCCTGCTGATATTGTTGGAAAACAGGTTGTGGTAGTAGCCAATTTAGCACCCCGTAAAATGCGTGGAATTGAAAGCAACGGAATGATTTTAATGGCCGAAGATGCAGAAGGTAAATTAAAATTTGTAGCGCCTGATGCAGTTGTAAACAATGGTTCTGGCGTTAGCTAAAAATTATCTATTACTTGAGTGCTTTATGAAAAGAAATGAGATTGTTCTGTTGATGATATTGGCATTGGTACAATTTACAAACATTGTAGATTTTATGATTGTAATGCCCCTAGGTCCTGTACTAAAAAAACTCTGGGTAATAGACAGTACACAGTTTAGCAGAATTGTTTCTGTATTTAGTATTGGTGCATTTATAAGTTCAATGGCATGCCTTGCGTATGTTGACAGATTTGACCGAAAAAAAGTTTTATTGATAGTGTATGCGGGCTTTACCGTCGGCACTTTTTTATGTGGACTTTCTAACAATTATCACCAACTTTTAGGGGCAAGGTTTTTAACCGGTCTGTTCGGTGGTATTGGCGGTAGCACTATTTTAAGCATGGTGGGCGATTATGTAGCACCTCAGCGAAGAGGGCAGGCAATGGGGATTTTGATGACGGGTTTTGCATTGGCCAGTGTGTTAGGTGTTCCCGGTGGGTTGTGGCTTGCCGGGCATTTTCAATGGCACACACCATTTATCGTCCTTGGTTTTATATGTATGGCTGTTTTTATTATGGCAGTATTTATTGTGCCCCGTTTTACTGATCATTTAAAAAACGGTATAGTAAAACAAAAAATAGGGGAAATTTTAAAACAGGTTTTCAATGAAAGTAATAAAAGGTGGGCTTTGCTTTTAAGTAGTTTACTTATTATGAGCCACTTCAGCATCATTCCTTTTTTAACTGATTTTTTCACATATAACCTTGGTATAAATTATAAAACGGATGTGCCAATTATTTATATAATCGGCGGTTTACTTACCGTAGTTTGCAGCCCGCTTATTGGTAAATTGAGTGATAAATATGGTCGGCTACCGGTCTACGCAATTCTTACTTTTTTAGCTATGGTGCCTTTGTTAAGTATTCCAAATATGCACACCAATAATTTATGGATCTTAATGCCTGTTACAAGCACACTTTTTATTTTTAGCGGCAGTAGATTGGTAATTGGTAATGCCCAGGTTACAAGTACTGTTTCATCTAAAGAAAGAGGTTCATTCCTTATTGTAAACAGTAGTATACAGCAATTGAGCACGGGTATTATTGCAGCCATAGGTGGTGCCATTGTAACAAACGACAGTGCAAAAAAAGTATTGCACTATCCAATACTTGGTATAATTGGCGCTGTGTTAGCAATTCTTGCATTACTCGTTTTTAGAAAAATAAAAACGAAAGAGTAATTTTTTTTATCTCAATTAAAGGGTAAAAGACTTAAGGTTTAAATATTAGATGCGCAGCTAGAATTTTGGCTGCGTTTTTGTTAGATATAGATGAGTTTCTGTAAAAATTTTTAATCATTTACTTCGGGTTTTATTCCTTTGGTAATATAGAAACTTTGAATTATTTAATTAAATCAAACGATTATGAAAGTGAAAAAACTAATGATGTTACCCATCATATTGTTGTCTTTAAACAGCATTGCACAAACCATAGATTATTCTTTAGTACCCTATAGGAAGGGAGATAAATGGGGTTATGCAGATGCTCAAAGAAATATAGTAATAACGCCAAAATACAACGATGCACAGTGGTTTTCTGAAGGTCTGGCTGCCGTGAAAATCGGTAGTAAATGGGGTTATGTGAACAAGCAGGGAAAACTTGTAATACCTGCAAAATTTACAGTGGCAAAGTCATTTAGAAAAGGATATATGCCCCGAGCAAATAAAAGTGGGGGAGATTCCATACTTTTTGCAGGCGCCTCTATAACATCAAATGGATATGAAAGATGTATCACTACCAAAGGCGTTATTTTAACAAAGTGCCCTGCAATCAACGAAAATTCTGTTGTTGAAAACAGCATACCTGTTCAAACAAAGACTATTGAAAAAACATATTCGTTAGCCAATAACAATGGCTTATTTGATAAGGTAGTAGATGATTATAAAATTGCAGGGAGTGATGAGACGTATTACGTTGCGCAAAAGAATGGTATGTACGGGGTGTTCAACAGTAAATTTGAAACCATCATTCCTTTTGAATACAGTTCAATTAAACAACTTACCTCTAACAACAATTTATACCTGCAGGTTCAAAAAAATGGAATGTACGGCATTATGAATGGGAATGGAATGGCAGATATCAATACAGATTACTCAAACATAACAATTGTTAAAGGTGATAATAATATCGATTATGTAATTCTGAAAAAAGATGGCAAAACTTATGTAAAAGATATAATGAACAATGACATCATTTCATTAGGCTTTTCAGATATTGTTTATGATAACAATGGTGGTTTTGTGGTAACGGATAACAACAATATGCGAGGTTTTTATTTTTCTGATAAAAGAATGATTAATCCTAAATATAGCGACGTAAGAATATTGAACCGAGGTAGTAATTACCTTCAAATTAAGACCTCTACAGGTAAAGTGGGATATATCAATGCCGCCGGCGATGAATATTTTATAGAATAATTTAGTTTTTGTTAATTAACAAAGTTTAAACTCCACTTTTTAGTGGAGTTTTTTGTGTGCGAAATTTCTTTTGCCCGTAATTTAAAAATACTAACTTCGGTTTTCAAAAAATAGTTGTTTAACTAACTAATTTTTAAAATTGTAACAAAGCAAATTATTCGTTGTGGATGTAAATGATTTGTCATATAAGATAAGGGAGCAATTTATAAGGTACATTCTGCATTAGGTCCTGGTCTTTTTGAAAATGTTTATGAAGCAGCAATGATATATGAATTGGAGGAGTCTGCTTTAACAATTAGGTCTCAGGTGATATTGCCGGTATTTTATAAGGACATCGTTTTGGAGTTAAGTTTTAAAATAGATTTATTGATTGAAGAATCAGTCATTGTAGAGATAAAATCAGTGAGAGAATTACAAGATGCACATAAAAAACAATTAACTAATTATTTAAAATTATCAAAAATTGAATTGGGATTATTGGTGAATTTTAATGTGGTATCGTTAGTAGATAAGGTAAGTTTAATGAGAGTAATAAATTCGAAAATCTGTGATCAGGAAAAATATTGGCTTGCAAATTTGTGAGATTTTCGCACATGAAAACGAAAAAATCTGTGAAAATCTATGAAAATCTGCGAGAGAAAAATATTTTTAAATTCTGCGATCAAATAAAAATTGGGCTCGCAGATTCGTAAGATTTTCGCAGATGAAAATAAAAAATCAGCGAAAACCGGCAAGGATAAATTAAGGAATTCTGATAGTAAAATATAAAAAAATATGAAACGTATAATTAAAAAAATAGCAGTTCTTGGTAGCGGCGTAATGGGCAGTAGGATAGCATGCCATTTTGCAGGTATTGGGTTACCGGTGTTATTGTTAGATATTGCGCCAAAAGACTTACCTGAAAATGCAAAACCTGTAGAGAAAAATAAAATAGTTAATGATGCACTGGCAGCTGCCATCAAAAGCAACCCATCGCCCGTTTACACAAAAGATGTTTTAAAGAAGATTACCACAGGCAATTTTACTGATAATATGAAAGATATTGCCACGGCTGATTGGATTATAGAAGTAGTGGTAGAAAGGCTTGATATAAAGCAGCTCATTTTTACCGAAGTAGAAAAATACCGTAGACCTGGTACACTTATAACCTCCAATACATCAGGCATTCCTATACACATGATGGCCGAAGGGAGAAGCGATGATTTTAAAAAACATTTTTGCGGTACGCACTTTTTTAATCCACCACGCTATTTGCGTTTGCTCGAAATAATTCCAACGCCATTTACCAATCCTGAGATTGTTGACTTTCTCATGAATTACGGCGATCTTTTTCTTGGTAAAACAACTGTACTTGCCAAAGATACACCAGCCTTTATTGCCAATCGTGTAGGCGTTTTCAGTATTATGTCTATTTTAAACATAATGGAAAAACTAGGTTTATCTGTTGATGAAATCGAAGCACTGACAGGACCAATCATTGGCCGACCAAAATCAGCTACATTTCGTACGGGTGATGTTGTTGGTATAGATACGCTTGTAAAAGTTGCTAAAGGAGTTGCAGAAAATTGTCCCTATGATGAAGCAAAAGCTACTTTTAATATTCCTGTTTGGCTAGAAAAAATGATTGCTAACAATTGGCTTGGCGATAAAACTGGCCAAGGTTTTTTCAAAAAAATAAAATCAGCCGACGGCGTAAAAGACATACAGGTTTTAAATTTATCAACACTGGAATATGAGCCTCGCAAAAAACCAAAATTTGCTACGCTCGAAGCTGCTAAGCCTATAGAAGATCTTAAAACAAGGTTAAAAGCAATGGCTGCAGGGCAAGATAAAGCCGGCGAATTTTACCGCCAGTTTCATTACTCTTTGTTCTCGTACATTTCGCATAGAATACCAGAAATAAGCGATGAAATTTATCGTGTAGATGATGGTATGATGGCAGGTTTTGGATGGGAGATAGGCGCATTTGAAAGTTGGGACGCACTTGGTGTTGCAAAAACTACCGAAGCCATGAAGGCAGCAGGATATGCTGTTTCGGTATGGGTAGAAGATATGATTTCAAAAGGAATAAAATCTTTTTATAAAACTGAAAATGGTAAACGTTTTTACTACGATATAGCAACAACAAATTACAAAACAATGCCAGGTGGCGAAGCATTTTTGGTAATGCGTAATTTTGAAAACGAAACCGTTTGGAAAAACAGTGCTTGCCGTACATATCATTTAGGAGATGATGTATTAGGTCTAGAGTGGTACACAAAAATGGGAAGTATTGGAGGCGAAGTGTTGGAAGGTATTCAAAAATCGATATCGTTAGCAGAAGAAAAATACAAAGGTTTAGTAATTGCAAATGAAGGCTCAAATTTTAGTGCAGGTGCTAATGTGGCAATGATATTTATGTTGGCATTAGATCAGGATTACGATGAAATTGATATGGCTATTCGCCAGTTTCAAAATACTTTGATGCGGGTGCGTTATTCGTCGATACCTGTTGTGCTAGCGCCGCATGGTTTAGCGCTTGGTGGCGGTTGCGAAATTTGTCTGCATGCAGATAAAGTTATTGCCGCAGGAGAAACGTATACGGGTTTAGTAGAAGTCGGTATCGGCGTAATACCTGGTGGTGGTGGCACCAAAGAATTTGTATTGAGAGCAGCAGATGAAATGCATGCAGGCGAACCAGAAACAATCACTTTGCAAAAACGTTTTTTAGATATAGCAACCGCAAAAGTTTCCACTTCGGCGTATGAAGCTTTCGATAATGGTATTTACAGAAAAGGCATAGATGAAGTAAGCATTAACCTCGGCCGCCGAATTGCAGATGCAAAAAAAGCAGTAATTAATTTATACGATGATGGGTACGTAATGCCGACGCAGCGTACCGATATTAAAGTGCTTGGTCGTGCTGGCTTGGGTGCCATGTATGCAGGCATCAACGGTATGCACAAAGGCAAATACGCAACAGACCATGATGTAACTGTAGCAAAAAAATTAGCTTACGTTATGTGCGGCGGCGACCTTAGCGAGCAAAGTTTAGTGAGCGAGCAATATCTTTTAAATTTAGAAAGAGAAGCTTTTTTAAGCCTTACCGGCGAAAAGAAAACCTTGGAAAGAATACAAAGTATTTTAAAGACAGGTAAGCCATTGAGGAACTAGATTTTTAGATACTGGATATTAGATATGAGACACAAGATGTAAACGATAGTTCTGTTTTGTGTCTTTTTTTTATCCTGATCTATGGGAAGCATCAGCATTATAAACCTTCTTCAACATTTGTATCCAGCTGTCTGTAGTAGTTATGCATGCAGGTAATTTTATAATTTACAGTTTAATTATGCATAAGCTACTACTGCCCATCTGGGCTATATTCTTCATCTGCATTTCTAATCAACTTTTAAATTTAGATGGATTTTTAAATTTCTATTTATATTTTTTTAAAAGAAGCAAATCATAAAATTAATTTTTTTTTATATTTATTATTTGTAATATTATATTCTAAAATTAAATTATGAGAAATAAAAATTTATCATTCCTTCGCTTGCTGGTAGTTG
>JBBRPX010000066.1:0-15575 GCA_038227505.1 Chitinophagales bacterium | reverse complement strand
CGTTTTATAAAAGATTTGCGGGATCCGTATTTTAGGCAATTGTATAAAGAAAGAAGTATGCATTTGAGCAAGTAGTATTACTCGGGCTTATACTATACTTTTAACTTTTTATACGTATTAAAAGTTGTTTGACAATAGTTATATAAAATTTATTAATTAGCAAGACAATATTTTTTCATTTTTATAGTTTTTAATTTGAAATGTTATTTTTTGGAAGAATTCTATTTTCCTTTTAATGACCAAATCTTAATCCTAATAAAAACTAGAAAATGAAAAAATTAATTTTTACTCTTAATTTCTTTGCTTTAACTGCGCTATTTTTTTCATGTACCAAAACAGATGTATCCGGTAACGAAGACAAACCAACAAGTATTTTAAATGGGCCGGCAGGAGGTGGCGGAAGTGCTTCGGGTAGAGAAGCTGGTCCTCCCCCAACAGGAAATTGTCCCGCTAAAGTCGTTACCTTATTTGCAGGACAAACGATCGATGCCGGTACGGTGACTGTGACCAACGATTCAAATTTCATTTATGTAACATACAACACCGCTAACGGTTATGTACTTACACAAACACATTTATATGTTGGTGCCTGTGCACTCATACCAGTAAACAAACCGGGTAATCCAATTCCTGGGCAATTTCCTTATGCATCACCTCATGCCAATTTAACAAGCTATACTTATCAAATTCCTATTACGGCAATACCAGTAGGTGGTTGTGGATGTATTGCGGCACATGCAGTGGTTGTTAAACTTGATGCAGCAGGGGCTATTATAGACCAGCAAACAGGCTGGGGCAATGGCACGGTTATTAATCCTACTGGGCAGTGGGGAATGAAGTTTGAGTACTGCAGTTGTCAATAAAAATTAAAAATCAACAAACTTTTATCCAGTAAAATAAAATTTTTAAATTTCGCCCGAAAACTAAAATAAGCAATGCTCCTCTTTTTTGGAACATTGCTTATTTGTATTTTATACCTGAATTTTTTCCATGAGATTTATTTTATGCAAATCAACCTAGGTTTGCATATAACTGAATAAATGTCAAACGAAAAACACCGGTATTTCATAATAAATAAACCTTGCAATATGGTGTCGCAATTTATAAGCAGCCATAAAGTGACGTTATTGGGCGATATGGATTTCAATTTCCCCGAGGTTACACACGCAATTGGAAGACTAGACAGTCCATCAGAAGGGCTTTTAATTTTAACGACCGATAAAACAGTTACAAGAAAGTTGTTTCTTGCAGCAGAAGCACACACCCGATCATACCTTGTAATGGTGCAGCATAAAATGACGGAAGAAACTTTACAACGATTGCAGAATGGTATTCTAATTCCTATAAATGCAACTGAAAATTATTTAGCAAAACCATATTCTGT
Organism: Chitinophagales bacterium; assembly: GCA_038227505.1. GTDB lineage: Bacteria > Bacteroidota > Bacteroidia > Chitinophagales > Chitinophagaceae > Ferruginibacter. The sequence continues at coordinate 14,191 of JBBRPX010000066.1, read as the reverse complement.
AAAAATTATCGATGTTCCTTCTGTTCTATATAAATATGCAAATGACCCAAGAGAAATTTATCCACATACATGGCTTCTAATAACACTCACCGAAGGAAAATTTAGGCAAGTTCGTAAAATGGTATTAGCAGTAAAGCACCGTTGTTTGAGGCTTGTAAGGCTTAGCATAAGTAATATTTTATTGGGCGACTTAGCGCCAGGTAAGGTGAGGGAATTGAACAAAGAAGAATTTTATGAATTGTTGCAACACAGTAAAAAAGTTCCTTTCAATTAGCAATAGTCAAACACTCTTTGTACATTTCATTTCCAAAATACACAAATGACTGCAAAGTATGGTACCCCCTTATGGAAAAAAGCTCCGTTTGTGAGAGTTCTGCTGCCATTTTTAACTGGTGTAATAGTTCAGTTTTATTTAGTAAGGCCTTGCGTTGAAATTCTTTTTCTGACGGCAATAACCTCATTATTGTATTTTATTTTTTCTGTCATTCCGTTGGCTTACAGATATTCTTTTCAATGGATACAAGGGATGATTCTTTCATCCATTATTCTTTCTGCAGGAATGTTAACTGTATGGCAAAAAGACATAAGAAATGATGATAATTGGTATGGACATTTATACAACGACAGTAGTACGTTAATCATAAAAGTTGATGAGCCACTTGTAGAAAAGGAAAAATCGTTTAAGGCTGAAGGAAAGGTGGAAGCTATCATTTTTAATGGCAATAGTAAAAAGGTAAATGGCAAAATACTTATTTATTTTTCAAAAGAAAATATAACACATTTACCAAAGTACGGCGACAAAATATTGATTAAAGGCGGGCTTCAGTTAATTAAGAACCCAGGTAACCCGGGTGGATTTGATTACAGCAGATACATGGCTTTTCAGCAAACATTTTATCAGGTATTTTTAAAGCAAAACAAATTTGAGTTTTTAAATGTGCATAGTGAAAATTGGCTGTATACCTTCATTTACACAGCAAGAAGTTATGTGGTAAACGTGCTGCAGGAGTTCGTAAAAGGCAATAAGAAAGTAGTAGGTATAGCAGAAGCATTGCTTATTGGTTATAAAGAAGATTTAGATAAAGATGTAGTACAGGCGTATAGCAATACCGGAGTAGTTCATATTATTGCAATATCTGGTATGCATCTCGGTTTAATTTATGCAGTGCTCGTCTGGATTTTTTTGCGGTTGCCTGTCATTAAAAGAAATGCGGTTATTCGGGTAGTAGTAATTTTAGCCTGCCTTTGGGTATTTAGTTTAATAACCGGCGGTTCAGCCTCCGTTTTAAGAAGCGCTGTAATGTTTACATGCATACTAATAGGAAAAGAGTTTTTTAAACAGGCTTCTATCTACAACTCACTTGCAACATCAGCATTTTTATTACTTTGCTACGATCCTTTTTTATTGTGGGACGTGGGTTTTCAATTGAGTTATTGCGCAGTGGTAGGTATTGTTTGGCTACAAAAGCCCATTCAAAATATATTTTATTCTAAACATAGATCTTTAAGATATTTATGGCAAATGTGTTCCGTTACTATTGCTGCGCAGGTACTCACATTACCTATATGCATCTATTATTTTCATCAAATACCTACGCTCTTTTTAATTACAAACTTAATTTGCGTTCCATTGTCTACAGTAATTCTATTTGCAGAAATTTTGTTGGTTGTTGTTTCACCGATCCCATTTATTGCAGTGGTAGCGGGTAAATTTATTTATGTACTCACCTGGCTTATGAATTTAATAATAGATAAATGCAACAAACTGCCATTGTCATTGATAGATAAAATTTATGCAACTCCATCTACAACTTTATTTTTATATTTATTTGTATTTGCAGGTGTCGCAGGGCTGTTGCGATATAATAAAAAATTAATGACGGCTTCGCTTGTATTTTTTCTATTTTTTATAGGAATATGGTCTTATGGTAAAATCAATTTAATTCAGCAGAAACAGATTATTATTTATAATGTAAGCAGGCATACAGCAATTGATTTTATTGCTTCAGATAAATATTTCTTTTTAGGTAATAGAGAGTTTCAAGCTGAGGGGGCATTACAAAATTTCAATTTAAAACCTGCCAGAGTTTACTTCCAGGTTACAGAGAGTAAGGACACTTTAAAATCTATGCAGTACAACAAATACTTATGGCAGTTTTATGGTAAGAAATTAATGATGATAGATTCGGCTGTGTCTTTTGAGGCTATACAAAGTAAAATTCTAGTAGATGTATTACTGATATCAAAAAATGCCAATGTTGATATCGTTAATATTACTTCAGCTGTAACGCCCCGCTGTATTGTGTTTGATGCTTCTAACAGCCTGTGGAAAATTGCCCAGTGGAAAAAGCAATGTTCATTGTTACATTTGCCCATCTTTATTACGGCAGAGCAAGGTGCATTTATTTTAAATGCAGATAAAACCAGCAACTAAAACTAAATAGACGGCAAACAATTTTTACGGAAGTTGTTAACACAGAACTTTAAAATTTATCTCAAATGAAAAAAATACAATCGGCACTTATTTCTGTTTTTTATAAAGATGGGTTGGAAGAAATTGTGCGCTTATTGGATAAGCTTCATGTGACTATTTACAGCACTGGCGGTACACAGGAATTTATTGAGAAACTCGGGGTTAAATGCGTGCCCGTTGAGTCTTTAACTTCTTATCCGGCTATATTGGGCGGCCGTGTTAAAACACTTCATCCTTCTGTTTTTGGTGGTATTCTGGCTAAGAGGGCTGACGAAGTTCACATGGCTGAAATAAAAGAACACCATATACCTGAAATTGATTTGGTGATAGTAGACCTGTATCCTTTTGAAGAAACAGTTGCCAATACTACAGACGAAAAACTAATAATAGAAAAGATCGATATTGGCGGACCGAGTATGATACGTGCAGCAGCTAAAAATCATGCGGATGTTGTTGTTGTAGCTGCAAAAAAAGATTATCAGTTACTTCAAGATTTATTAAAAGAACAACAAGGTGAGTTTACTTTGCAACAAAGGAGAACTTTTGCGATAAAAGCGTTTGATGTTTGCACGCATTATGACAACGCAATTTCTGCCTACTTTAATAGCCTCGACGTTTACACTCCGTTTAATAAAGAAAAGCGTGCGCTTAGATATGGAGAAAACCCACACCAGCCCGCAGGATTTTATGGTGATTTAAATGAAATTTTTATACAATTGAATGGAAAAGAATTATCGTACAATAACCTGGTAGATGTAGATGCTGCTTTGCAACTTTTGATGGAATTCAGCGAGTTTGATAAAGTAGTTTTTGCTATTATCAAACATACCAATGTTTGTGGTGCTGCTGTAAGAGAAAATGTACTGACTGCGTGGAAAGCTGCACTAGCCGGGGATCCTGAAAGTGCTTTTGGCGGTGTACTTATATGTAATAAAATAATAGATGAAGCTACTGCCAATGAAATTAATGAGTTATTTTTTGAGGTTTTAATTGCGCCATCTTTCAACGAAGATGCTTTACAGATATTAAAACAGAAGAAAAACAGAATACTATTAGAGGTAAAAAAATACCCGATACAAAAAATGCAAACCAGCTCTCTTCTTAACGGTATACTTGTGCAACAAACGGATGAAGGAAATTATTCAGAATGGAAAGAGGTTGGTGGCAGAGAAACGACAGCAACTGAAAAAGAATCTTTAAAATTTGCAAACATTATTTGTAAGCACCTTAAAAGTAATGCAATTGCTCTTGTAAAAGACAGCCAGCTTATTGGCAAAGGTTGTGGGCAAACAAGTAGAATAGATGCATTAAGAAACGCCATAGACAAAGCAAAACAATTTGGTGCCGATACAAAAGGAGCAGCACTTGCAAGCGATGCATTTTTTCCTTTTGATGATTGTGTGCGCAGTGCACACACAGCAGGTATCGATGCATTTATTCAGCCAGGCGGATCTGTGAGAGACAAAGACAGTATTGAATATTGCAAAATTAATAACCTTGCAATGGTGATGACAGGCAAGAGACATTTTAAACACTAATCCTAAGTATTGTTACAGTCACCAAAAACAAAAGGGTATTTAGCGCTTACAGCAACAAGCCTTATTTGGGGCGTAACGTGGGTGGCCAGCAAAATTGGGGTGCGTGAAATACCACCTTTACAAATGGCTTATACCCGGCAGTTTATTGCAGGAATTATTTTTGTAGGTTTCTTTGCATTCTACAAAAAATTATCGTTACCAACTGCAAAGCAATTTCGTTGGTTAATCGTGATGGCTGTGATAATGTTTGTATCTGCCAATGGATTGAGTACATGGGGTATTCAGTATATACCAGCCGGACTAGGCTCATTAATTGGTGCACTATACCCATTATCTGTAGTAATAATTGAAAAAGTATTTTTTAAAAGTAAGTCGCTTACAGCTGTTACAATTGTTGGTTTACTATTAGGTATTTCAGGCATTGCAATTGTTTCTTACGAAAATGCATTTCACCACGACGGATCAAACTTTTTACTTGGCGTATTTCTCTCTGTAACTGCAATGCTTTCGTGGAGCGTTGGTACTATTTTTATGGCTAGGAATAAGGTAGATATTAATCCATATTACGGTGTAGGCTGGCAAATGATTATAAGCAGCGTCATTCTTTTTATAATTATGCAAACTACCCAAACTGTAATACCTTTTTTTGAAATATCTGTAAAGGTTTGGTTGGTTATTGGGTTTCTTGTTTTATTTGGTTCTCTGTTAGCTTTCATTGCATTTATTTACTCAATGAAAGTTTTGCCTACAGCTGTTGGTTCTTTGTATGCTTATATAAACCCTTTCGTAGCTATGGTTACAGCGTACATAGTTTTAAATGAAAAACTCAGTTTAAATATTTTGTGGGGTTCTATAGTAACAATTACCGGTGTTTATCTTGTAAATTATTCTACTAAAAAAGCAAATAAAATTATTGCCGAACCTGAGATATAAATTCAACGTATAATTCTTTCCATCCCTTAAAGTTTTTACCGCTTCCTAAAAAATTATTATGAAAAACAGTAATCATTTGTGCGTTTACTTTTTTGCAGGTTAAATAGAAATTCATTAGCTCTGTTAAAGATTCCTTAACTGATAATTTTTGTTCGTAATGGCAATTTGCATCCATAAAACAAAAAGGGTGAATACGTAGAGTTGTTATTTTTTCTGTAGATAAACTGTACCAATTAAATGAAGATGCGGTGGAAGCTCTAAAGCCGTTAATGCTTCCATACCCCATACTATAATCATTTGTAAAACCTGTATCAATTAAGTTTTGATAGGTATTTGGCAAAGTAAGTTTTATATAATGTTGCCTGGATGTTTGAATTTTTTCTTCCGAAATTCCTTCTAATGTATTTTTTTCTTCCTTTAATATTTCCTTGTTATTATAACTCTGCCATGAAGGATGCAAGCCAATTTCATACTTTGCAGCATGTTGCGATATGAGTTGTTGCATTGCAGCACCGGTAGGTAGAATATTTTTGTCATAGATTCCATTTTTACTCGCTACTAAAAAAAAGTAAATAGGTTTTAAATTATATTCCTTGTGCAAATCATCCATGAAATCGTAACTGTCATGAGGGTCTTTATCACCAGTCAGTAAAACAGCAGCTCTTTCAAATGATGGCGATTTTAAAAATCCACCAATATTTCTAATAAGTCCTTTTTCTTTGTACGACCAGGCAATGTCAATATCATAAGTAGGTGTAAACGAAAATGATTTTGGTTGAAATACAAGCTCAGGAAAATGTTGTAAAAGTGTTTGTTTAAAATCTTCGAGCCATAAGTTTACCAAAGGCAAATGAAGGAAGTCTTCTTTAAAAGCAAGCGAATTTTCGTGGGCATAACGACCATACATATCTTTTGAGTGCGGCAAATATTCTTCGTATCGACTTATGCAATAAAAAACAGCAGCGAATATATCAAAAGGATAATCTGCATTATCCATCATGAAAAAAATTGGTTTGTCTTTTGAGTGAGACACCGCTATTGCTTGTGGCTGAATTATCGTCTCAAATAATAATGCGTGTGGCTTTATATGGAATGCATTATTTATAATGACATTGCTAAAATTTATTTTTGAACCTGTATAAAGTTTAAAATTTGCAATATCAGTTGTTAGGCTATAGCTCGTTCCCAATACCTCCTCAAATATAAATTTGCAAACGTATTGCAGGCGGTTGGTAGATTGAGCTGAGAATATGAGAAGCATTTATTTATATTTCTTTTTTGGATTTCTCTTAAAATGAAATACAGATATAACTAAAACAACTTTTTTTAAACGATAATATTTATAAATAATAGAAAATGGAAAGTTATTTAGAATTGTTTCTCGGTAAGGCTTTTTCTTTATTGAATATCTTAAGGGATGTTTTCCTACTTCATCAAACTTGTTGTTTAGTTCCTTAACAAAAGTATCAGCAATTATAGAATTTGTTTTTTGATACCAGATAAATGATTTCTCTATTTCATTTTGTACTTTTTTAGAAACAAATATATCGGCCATGCATGTTATTTCTTTTGTTTCTTAATTTTATTTAACCGCACATTCATCTCATCTAATGTAAATCCTTTTTCTTTTCCTGTTTCAAAATCATCGGAAATTTTGTCAAACTCTGCCAACAATTTCTTGTCATTCCACCATTCATTATTCTGCAGGTCACTTTCTATCATCGTATAAATAGCCTTAACTTTTTTATCATCGGCTATTTTAATATAGTCGTGTAACCGTTCTCTTATTGCTATTGCACCCATAAAATATTTTTATTAAAGTTAATTCTTATTCTTCTCCTTCCACAATTCGTTAAAGGTCTTCTTAGTAAAATTTAAATCTCCCCTGTGTTTTGTCCAGTCTTTAAAAATACCATTTACAAAAGTATTTTTTAGCGGACCGTTACCCATGTTCATTACGCTGCGGTGCAGACTTGCAAATTTCCATAATTTCCAGGCAGCCTTTTCTCCAAAACTTGTTAGGCCTTCCTCTGCTGCTTCTTTTCTATTATCGAGCAATAACTCATGCAAGTTTATTTTAACTGCACAAACTTCTGTGCAATTGCCACACAAAGTTGACGCATGGCTCAGGTGTTTAAAATCATCCATTCCCTGCAAGTGTGGTGTAATTACACTGCCAATTGGCCCGCTGTAAGTAGTGCCATAACTAAAGCCACCAATATTTTTATAAACAGGGCAGGCGTTTAAGCAGGCACCGCAACGAATGCAATAAAGGCTTTCTCTTTGCTTTGGGTTTGCAAGAATTTTTGTACGTCCATTGTCAAGTAGTATCACATACATTTCTTCCGGTCCGTCTGTTTCATTTGCTTGCCTTGGCCCTGCAATAATGCTGTTGTAAACGGTGATTTTTTGCCCTGTACCAAAAGTGCTGAGCAATGGCCAAAATAAACCCAGGTCGGTTAGAGAAGGAATTACTTTTTCAATACCAACAATGGCAATATGTGTTTTTGGGAAGGCACAACTTAACCTGCCGTTTCCTTCGTTTTCAGTAACAGCAATTGCGCCGATATCACATATAATAAAATTAGCGCCCGTTATACCAACTTCTGCGGCAACATATTTTTCACGTAAAATTTCTCTGGCTTTTAATGTGAGCTGCTCAGGTGTTAAATCTATTGGTGTTCCTAGCTTTTCATGAAAAAGCTTGGCAACATCCTCCTTGCTTTTGTGCATAGCCGGTGTTACAATGTGGTAAGCAGTTTCACCATCCAGCTGTTGTATATATTCTCCTAAATCAGTCTCAATACTTTCTATGCCATGCTTTTCTAAATTGTCGTTCAGGTGAATTTCCTCTGTAACCATACTTTTGCTCTTCACAAGCGTTTTGCAGTTTTTTGCTTCGCAGATTTTTATAATTTCTGCCATTGCCTCTGCAGCATTCTCGGCCCAAATAACTTTGCCACCACGCTTGGTAAAATTTGCTTCAAACATCTCCAGTTGCTGGTCCAGGGTTTCAAGAGCTCGCCATTTGGTATTTTTTGCACGCTCCCTTGCAAGATGTTCATCAACAAATTGCTCTTTGCCTTTAGGTACCACAGCATTGTAGCGACCAATATTAAAATTTATTTTTTTACGATGGTCTAAGTCCGCAGCTTTGGCTGTGCTTTTTTCTATAAATAAATCTGAGGTTTCTGACATGTTATTTTATTGATTTTTGCCGTATTATTTTATAACTTCCAATTCCCTACCCACTTTTATAAAAGCTTCAATTGCTCTATCTAAATGTACTTGCTCATGCGCAGCACTCAACTGTACCCTAATGCGTGCCTGTCCTTTTGCCACTACCGGAAAAAAGAATCCGATTACATAAATACCTTCTTCAAGCAATTTTGCAGCAAAATTTTGTGCAATCACCGCATCGTACAACATGATGGGAACTATCGGATGTTCTCCCGGCTTAATATCAAAACCAGCATCCGTCATTTTCTCTCTAAAATATTTTGTATTGTATTCCAGCTTATCTCTTAATTCTGTCGTTTCACTCAACATGTCAAGCACCGCAATAGATGCACCTACAATACTCGGTGCCAGTGTATTCGAAAATAAATATGGTCTGCTGCGCTGGCGCAACATTTCTATCACTTCTTTTTTACCACTTGTAAAACCGCCACTTGCACCGCCCAATGCTTTGCCTAATGTGCCTGTTATAATATCAATTCTTCCAACCACATTTCTATGCTCATGCGCACCTCTACCCGTTTTGCCTAAAAAGCCAGATGAGTGGCATTCATCAATCATTATAATGGCGTCATATTTATCTGCGAGGTCACATATTTTATCAAGTTGTGCAATCGTGCCGTCCATGCTAAAAGAACCGTCTGTAACAATAATACGGCTGCGCAAATTTGCAGACTCTTTTAATTTTGCTTCCAGATCTTCCATGTTATTGTGCTCATAACGGTAACGCTGTGCCTTGCACAAACGCACACCATCAATAATGCTTGCATGGTTTAAGGAGTCACTTATAATAGCATCCTGCTCATTAAAAAGTGGTTCAAAAAGCCCACCGTTCGCATCAAAAGCAGCTGCATATAAAATAGTATCTTCTGTACCTAAAAAGGTTGATAGTTTTTGCTCGAGTACTTTATGTATATCCTGTGTGCCGCAAATAAAACGCACACTGCTCAAGCCATATCCATGCTCATCAATTGTTTTCTTTGCTGCCTCAATAACTTTTGGGTGAGCAGATAAACCAAGGTAATTATTTGCACAAAAATTTAAGACCTGCTTGCCGTTCACAGTTATTTCTGCGCCCTGCTCACTTGTTATAATACGCTCGGTTTTAAACAGACCTGCGTCCCTTATTTCGTTAACTTCTGCGCCTACACGGCTGGCAAATGCACTATTCATTTATAAAATTTTAATGAGTACAAAAGTAGCCAATTTTATAGCTTGGTTTCAAAATATAACTACTAAAAAAGGAACATTTGGGGCTTTGTACCACTTTAAATCTTTCAGCATTTGTCCGCTGCCCGCTTACAATCTTTTTGCCCAAAGGCAGCAAAAAGGATTTCCAGCTAAGCAGCGCAGCCTTTTATCGTTATACCAGTTTTGAACATTTCCCAAAATTGAAAAATATTTTAAACGCTTTGTAACTTTTGTTTGCCTTGCGCCGTTTAACTATAAACTAAGCAACTTGTAATAACTTTACAGACCATTTTAACCACTGCATGACAGAGAAAGAATACAATGATTGTGTGAAACTATACGCAGATAATGTGTATCGTTTTATCCTTAAAAATCTTCGGAATGAAGAAGATGCAAAGGATGTGGTGCAGGGTGCGTACGAAAAAATGTGGTTGAACAGAAATAAAGTTGATAATGATAAATGCAGAAGTTTTTTGTTTACCGTGGCTTATAATAATATGATAGACCACATTCGCAAAAACAAAAGAGTTGTATTAAAAGATGACTTTAGTGAAACTGCAATGGGAAGTGGAACCCAACAACAAAATGCAAAACGTATTTTAAATGAGGCATTAAGTAAGTTGAGTGAAACACAAAGAAGCTTGGTAATGTTGAAAGATTACGAAGGATACAATTATGCTGAAATTGGTGAGATAACAGGGTTAAATGAAAGTCAGGTAAAAGTTTACCTGCACCGAGCAAGATTACAGTTGAGAGAATACATTGTGAAACCCGAAAATGTAATTTAAAAAGCAAAAAAAACGATAAAACAAATAATAACAAAATGCTCATAACCCGCAACAATTACGAAACTTTTTTTCTGCTGTATGCAGATAATGAGTTGTGTGCCGAGGAGCAACTTACGGTTGAAAATTTCATAACAGATAATGAAGATTTGCGTGGCGAACTGGATTTTATTTTGGCAGCAATAGTAGTTGCAGATAATGAGGTGTTCAAACAAAAAGATTCTCTTTATAAAAATAGTTTTGTTGATGGAAGCTTGCAAGAAAAGCTATTGTTAAAAGTTGACAATGAACTAAGAGTTGACGAATTATCTGGGTTAGATAAAACTCTTTTAGTCGACCAAGCAGCAAGAGAAGAAGAGCAAATGTTGCTAGCTACAAAACTTGATGCAGGCGAAGTAGTAATCTATCCTTTTAAGGAATTATTATATAAAAAACAAAGAGATACAGTTGTTGTATTTAGAATGATAAGATGGGCTGCAGCGGCTGTATTGATTGGCTTTGGTTTATTTTTTGGCTTTTCTGTGTACAATAAAAATACGTTGCCTCATAACACTGTTGCAGTAAAAACTACTATTAAACCTGCAAATAAAATTCAAAGTAACACAGCTATTAAACAAGAGCAAAATGTAGCTATTTTAAACGCAAGTACAAAAGACGAAACCAATAACAAAAATCAGAAAGTTTTAGTAGCAACAAAACTTGTCACAATAAATAAAAACATTACACCAAAAGTTGTAGAAGAAAAGATTTTGGTAGTAGAACAAACAGCGTTGGCATCTAACAAAGAAGTTAAAAAAGTAGTTTCTCCATCGGATAATATAGAAGCGGAAAATCTAAACCAAACGTCAATAGCATCTATAACTAAACGGGAGAAAGTACAAACGGCTTCTTTTACAAACGATAACATTGTTCCACTAGAAACTACTTATGCACAAGCTGTTTCATTTACCGAAATGGAAAAAAGCAACAATAAGATCCTTTACATGGATGAGGAAGATGTGAAGCGTTCAAAAGTAGGCGGCGTATTTAAGAAATTTAAAAGAATGATAGAACGTACTGCAAAAATAAAAACTGGTAACCCAATTAGAATCGCCGGCTTCCAAATTGGTACCAATTAACCAACAATTATAAATTTTAAAAATACACAACATGAAAAAGATTTACTTTCTAGCAACCCTTTGTGCCTTGGCAACAGGATCGTTTGCACAAACAGAGCCAGTAAAAAAAGATACTGCTTACAATCCTGCTTACAACGATACTATAAGAATTGGTAGCATTCTTATTATTAAGAAAAACAAAAGAGCAAAAGGCGATACCACAACAATTATTGCTGCGGTTAGAAAAAATAATCCCAGAAAAAGTACCAACTACTTCATCTTTGATTTTGGCTTTGCCAACTTTAACGATAATACAAATTATGCAAATGCCGGTGGTTATGTTGTGAATAAGCCTGGTGCTCCAGCATTCAATGCATCTGATTTAAAGTTGAAAGGCGGTAAAAGTATTAACATAAATATTTGGTTGTTTATGCAAAGGTATTCGCTAGTAAAAAATAATGTAAACTTAAAATATGGTTTTGGACTGGAGCTTAACAATTACCATTTCCGCTCGCCGATTAGCTTTAAAGAAAACGGAACAATACCTTACAGTGGAGGCTTGCAAACCAATGCACCATTTGTATTTAGAGATTCTATCAGTTTTTCTAAAAATAAACTTGCTGCAGATTATTTAACTGTGCCTTTAATGCTAAACTTTGCCACTACCAAAAAGCCAGGCAAGGCTAATTTAAGCGCAAGTTTTGGTGTGAGCGCAGGGTATTTATACAGCCAACGCAACAAACAAATAAGTGATGAAAGAGGCAAAGAAAAAAACAAAGGTGAGTATGACATGGAGAGATTTAAATTAAGTTACATAGGGGAGCTGGGGTTAGGTCCTGTTAGATTATATGGTTCGTACAGCCCTAAGAGTATATTTGAAAGAAGCCTTGATATTAAACCTTTTAATATTGGTGTGAGATTCAGCAACTGGTAATCGTATATCGGTTTGCCTTATTGCCTTTTACTTTCTGTGCTTGGAAAGTAAAAGGCTTTTTTTTATCACAATATTTATACTATTTACAATTTTATAACAATTTTATAATTGACATTCTCTTACATTTATATTCAAATATCCGATGTTGTAAATCCCTTTAATTGTAGGTAGAAAATGAAAATCTATTTTATCCGTTGTATTATAGCAATATTTTTTGTTGGCGGTCTTTTATCATTTTCACCAACAGGCGGAACGTATAGGTCATTAAAGAAAAAATCTGCAACGAAGGAGTTTCGCATACTTACATCAAACCCCTATTACATTATTGTTTCTAAAAAGAGTTACGAATTAAAAGTTTTTGATAATGAAGGCTGGTATGCAACTTACCCTATTGTTTTTGGCAGCAGAGATTTAAGTGATAAAATGAGAGAAGGAGATAGGAGAACACCAACTGGTTCTTTTAAAATAGTACTTAAAAAAATACACAATAAATGGGGGCCTGAGTTGTTGCTCAACTATCCAAACGAAGAGAGTTACCGCAGATTTAACGAACGTAAAGCAAAAGGTTTGTTGCCTGCAAATGCTCGCATTGGAGATGGTATTGCCATACACGCTACAAGACCTGAAGAAGAATGGACAGTTGATAATTTTTACAATTGGACCGATGGTTGTGTATCTGTAAAGTATACTGAAATGAAAGATTTGTACAGTTACATTCCTGTTGGTACGCCGGTGACTATTCAACCCTAAGTTTTGTTTTGGTATTTTACAAAAACAACAAATTTCCATCGCCATAACTTAAAAATCTAAAATCGTTTTCAAGCGCATGGTCATACATTTTTTTCCAATCATTACCAATGGCAGCGTGAACTAACAACAACAATGTAGAACGAGGCTGGTGAAAATTAGTTATTAACATATTTGCAATTCGAAATTTATAGCCCGGTACAATTAGAATTTGTGTACGGGTAAAAAGTGTTTTTTTATTGTTTACATGCATCCAATCTATTAAAAAACCCAATGCCTCTTCAGCTGAAAAATTAGCTGTTGCCATTTCGCTTTCATACACATCCCATTGCAGTATTTCAGGGTTGCTTAATGTTGGATTGGTATGTACTTTTATTCCCATCCAATAAAGTGATTCGAGCGTTCTTAGCGATGTAGTGCCAACAGCAGTAATGTTGCCTATATTGCTTTTTAGCTTTTCAATGGTATCAATATCTACATCAATATATTCAGCATGCATTTCGTGCTCCTGCATTGTTTCCCCCTTTACAGGCTTAAAAGTACCTGCGCCAACATGTAAGGTTACAAATGCTTTTTCAATATTCTTGGCTGCAAGTTTTTCAAAAATACCGGGTGAGAAATGTAGCCCTGCAGTTGGTGCTGCAACTGAGCCTTCATGCGCTGCAAAAATAGTTTGGTAGCGGCTACTATCTTCACCATCAGTATTTCTTTTTATGTAAGGCGGTAAGGGAACTTTACCTGCTGCTTCAATAACTTCTGCAAAGCAACATGTTGTTGACTCCCAAAATAATTCAACAATAAAAGCCTCAGTTATTTTAGCAATTTTCTTTGCGTAGAATATTATTTTTTTGCCGGCTATTTCAATCTCTTTTTGTAATATTTCATCTTTCCATTTTGCTGCTCCGCCCACCAGGCATTTCCATTGTACTTTTTTTGTGGCCATCATTATGCTACTATAATCTATAATTTCTCCATAGGGTTCTAAACAAAATATTTCTATAACAGCGCCGGTAGGCTTGGTAAATTTAATACGTGCATTTATTACTTTGCTGTTGTTAAAAACCAAAAGACTGTTGGCAGGTAAATAGTTATGAATTGCTGAGAACCGTGTTTCTTTAATTAAGCCGTTTTTATAAACAAGTAATTTAGATGCATCTCTTTCTGTTAGCGGATGCAAGGCAATACGTTTATCGGGTAACAGATAATCATAATCGTTTACAGATATAGTTTTTGGGTTCATAATATTAATAGGTATT
>JBBRPX010000065.1:0-16181 GCA_038227505.1 Chitinophagales bacterium | reverse complement strand
CTTCCGTAAATAATTGAATAAATTATATTTTGACCAAATGCATAATGGAAAATTAAACCCAGTCCTATAAAAGCCACACAAGCTATAGCTAAAGCTTTATTAGAAAAAGATGCCTTTTGAGCCTCGCCTTCTTCATAATCTGATGCATCGTTTTTTGATGGTAACCCTCCAATTGGTCTGCCTTCCGGGTTTACTACATATTTATCTTTTAGTAAAAAGAACGTAGTAGTTCCTATAAGCATTGCAATAGATGCTGCCAAATAACCCCATTTAAAAGCATGTATATCTCTCACACCGTCTTTTACAACGTCACCAATAATAGGGCAAATTAATTGCCCTAAAAACGCTCCTATATTTATGCCCATATAAAAAATAGTAAAAGCAGTATCCAATTTACTTTTTTCTTCTTTAGGATAAAGGCTGCTCACCATGCTAGAAATATTTGGCTTAAAAAAACCATTACCAAATATTATTATACCGAGCGCTATATATAAAAGTGTTTTTGCAAGTTCAAGGTTATCACTAAATATACTTGCACTAAAAAATAAAAGCATTTGCCCCACAGCCATCATAAGTCCTCCCAGCATAATACATAATCTGTTACCTAAAAACCTATCAGCAACAAAGCCACCAAGCATTGGTGTTAAATAACAAAGCCCTAAAAAACCTCCATAAATTATTGAAGACTGCTCCTTACTCATCATAAGGGCATTCACAATAAATAGTGTAAGAATCGTTCTCATTCCATAGAAGTTAAAACGTTCCCACATTTCGGTCCCGAATAATACCCATAATCCTTTTGGGTGTTTTGGCTTTATTGTTTGCTCTATCATATTTACTAATTTGTTCTTTAAAA
Organism: Chitinophagales bacterium; assembly: GCA_038227505.1. GTDB lineage: Bacteria > Bacteroidota > Bacteroidia > Chitinophagales > Chitinophagaceae > Ferruginibacter. Next base: position 15,325 of record JBBRPX010000065.1, on the reverse strand, counting down.
TAAAAGATTCAACACCCAAAATAAGTAATTCTTTTTACTATTTACTAAATCCGTAATTAGTAATGATATTTAATTATGTTTTTGATGAATGCACAACTGCACGTTATAATCAATTTAACGACTCGTGAAATAAACTATTTCTATATTTAATATTCAACTTTTTTTATGACCAACCAGTTAACGATAGACGAGATACAAAATTTTAAAGGAAAATATCCCAAACAACTTTGGTATTTATTTTTTTCAGAAATGTGGGAACGCTTTTGTTTTTATGGTATGCGTGGTATGCTTACTTATTTTATGGTAACGCAGTTGACGATGAACGACGTACAGGCTAATCTTCAATATGGCGCTACTCAGGCATTTGTTTATGCTTTTACTTTCATTGGGGGATTGTTTGCAGATAAGATATTGGGGTTCAGAAAATCATTGTTTTGGGGTGGTATTTTAATGATTGTTGGTAGTGCTATTTTAGCAATAGATCCAAAAGAATATTTCTTTTTAGGTATCAGTTTTACTATAATCGGAACAGGTTTTTTTAAACCAAATATTTCTACCATGGTTGGGGGGCTCTATAAAAAAGCTGATGAACGAAGAGATGCAGGATTTTCTTTGTTTTATTCAGGTATAAATATTGGAGCGCTAATTGGCGGTTATGCATGCATTGCCATTGGTAAAAATTATTCATGGAATCTTGCCTTTGGTTTAGCGGGTATTGTGATGATCATCAGCCTTGTTACTTTTGTTTTCACCCAAAAATCATTGGGCCCAATTGGCTTGCCTCCAGGCACAGCAACAGAGTCAGAAAACACAGATGGTACCGGCTTTAATAGCCCGAAAAAACCATGGCATAGCTATGTGGTTTTTATTGGGTCGCTGTTATTTATTCCTATCATAATGCAGATGGTTGCTAGAACGGAATACACAGATTATTTCATGTATACAATTGGCCCATTAACGCTCATTTACCTTTTTTACGAAATGTCAAAATACGATAACAAGGCAAGAAAAAAGCTACTCGCAGCCTTAGTTTTCATTATATTCTCCATTTTATTTTGGGCCTTTTTTGAGCAAAGTGGTGGTTCTTTAAGCTTGTTTGCTGCAAGTAATTTAGACAGTAAGATTTTAGGTTCAATAACACTTGATCCCAACGGCGTAAACAATGCCGCAAACTCTTTGTTTGTAATAATATTTGCACCAATTTTTGGACTCATATGGATAGCAATGGCAAAGAAAAAAATAGAGCCAAATACAGTTGTAAAGTTTGGATTGGGTTTTTTATTTTTGGCTGGCTCCTTTTATGTTTTTTATGCAACCCGTTTTTTTGCAAGTGCAAAAGGTATAGCATCGCTTGATGTGTTTACTATTGCCTACCTTGTTATAACTTTTGGTGAATTGTGTTTATCGCCAATTGGTTTGTCAATTATGACAAAATTATCTCCGGTAAAATTACAGGGAGTGATGATGGGCATGTGGTTTTTGGCAAGTGCTTATGGCCAGTATGTTGCAGGGCTTCTTGGAGCAGGATTTTCGTCAGCCGGCGAGAACGATACGCCATTACAAAAATTAATTACATACACGGATGGTTATAAACAACTTGCAATTTATGCGCTCATTGCCGGGATAGTTTTATTAATTATTTCTCCATTTGTAAAAAAATTAATGGGCGATGTAAAATAATAGTGAAGAAAATATAAATTGATATTTTTGAATTTTCTCGAAATATCTTTAGGAATCCATAATCCTTAAAAACACAAAATGAACATCCTAATTGTTGGTTCTGGCGGGCGTGAGCATGCTTTTGCTTGGAAAATTAAACAAAGTCAATTGTGCGACAATTTATTTATTGCGCCAGGTAATACCGGAACTGCTTTGTTTGGCACCAATCTTCCAATAGCTATCGCTGATTTTGCAAACCTTGCTGCCAGCGCAATCAAAAATAAAATAGATTTAATATTGGTCGGGCCTGAAGAACCATTGGTAAAGGGAATTACTGATTATTTTAATCAAAATGAACTTACTAAACATATCCATATGATTGGGCCTTCTATGCAAGCTGCACAATTAGAAGGCAGCAAAGCGTTTGCAAAAGATTTTATGACCCGGCACAATATTCCAACTGCTGCATATAAAGAATTTACGGTAAATGATTTTGAAACAGGCATTCAATATTTAAACGACCACTCCTATCCTGTTGTTTTAAAAGCAGATGGATTGGCTGCCGGTAAAGGTGTGCTGATTTGCAATACTGTTTTGGAAGCCAGGGCCGAATTTGAATTAATGCTGTTGCGTTCTAAATTTGGTGAAGCCGGAAAAAAAGTTGTTGTGGAAGACTTTTTAGAAGGAATAGAACTGAGTGTTTTTGTGTTGACAGATGGTGTTGATTATTTGATATTACCCGAAGCTAAAGATTATAAAAAAATAGGAAAAGGCGATACAGGATTGAATACAGGTGGAATGGGTGCAGTTAGCCCAGTACCTATTTTAACCGACGAATTAAAACAAAAAATAATAAATAATATTGTTGTGCCAACAATTAACGGACTTCAAAAAGATAAGCTGGATTACAAGGGTTTTGTTTTTATTGGATTGATGATAAATAAAAACGAACCAATGGTAATTGAGTACAATTGCCGAATGGGAGATCCTGAAACTGAAGTGGTGTTGCCAAGGTTAAAAAATGATATTGTCGAATTGCTTTTAGCTACTTCCAACGGCACCTTAAAGGGTCACTCAATAAAAACAGATCTTCGTTCAGCAGTAGCAATAGTAGCCGTAAGTGGAGGATATCCGGGAGATTACAAGAAAAATATTATTATTAATGGATTAGATTCTTATGATTTACCAGAAAGTTTTCTTTTTCACGCCGGCACTTTACAGAAAGAGCAACATATTGTTACCGATGGCGGACGTGTACTTGTAGCCGTATCGTTTGGAGAAAATATAAAGGAAGCTGCAGAACATTCTGACTATTTGCTACAGCAAATTAATTTTAAGGATATGAAATACCGAGATGATATAGGATTTGAATTTCTGTAATGTCTTAAAAAATGAGTACAAATACTACAAAAAAACAAAGAATAAAAAATCCATCTATTCATCAATAAATTAATCCTTTTTGTTTCTTTTAACACAAAACTAAACATATTAGTAGAAGCCTTACAGGCAAAGGATTCACCATTTTTTTAGCTATAAAAAAAAATTTGTAAAAAACGATTTTGATATTTGTAAAGTCAATTATTTACATCAACTTTGTCAGAATTCCTTTAACTACTTTAGCACAAAAAAAATGGGCCTTTTTAATTTTTTTACGCAAGAAATTGCGATTGATCTCGGAACTGCAAATACATTAATAATACATAATGATGAGGTGGTCGTTAACGAACCATCAATAGTTGCACTCGATAGAAATAATCCTAAGTTATTATTGGCTGTGGGCAAAAAGGCATTGATGATGCACGAAAAAACCCACGAAAGCATTAGAACTGTTAGACCACTTAGAGACGGTGTAATTGCAGATTTTAATGCGGCAGAGTTAATGATTAGAGAACTAATTAAAATGGTATATCCAAAAAAACCATGGATAGCACCAAGCTGGCGGATGATGATTTGTATACCAAGCAGCATAACGGAAGTTGAAAAACGTGCCGTTAGAGACAGTGCAGAACAAGCCGGTGCAAAAGAAGTTTATTTAATACACGAACCTATGGCCGCTGCGCTTGGAATAGGTATTGATGTTGAAGAACCGGTAGGAAATATGATTATTGATATTGGCGGTGGAACGACCGGTATAACTGTTATTGCTTTAGCAGGTATTGTATGCGACCAAAGTATACGTGTAGCAGGAGATGAATTTACAGCAGATATTATGGAAGCCCTTCGCAGATACCACAGTCTTTTAATTGGAGAGCGCACCGCTGAGCAAATAAAAATACAGGTTGGCGCAGCAATGAAAGATTTAGATAATCCACCAGATGATATTCCTGTTAATGGTCGTGATCTTGTAACCGGAATTCCAAAGCAGGTAATGGTTAGTTACCAGGAAGTAGCAGATGCATTGGACAAAAGTGTATTTAAAATTGAAGAAGCTATTCTAAAAGCACTCGAAACTACCCCCCCTGAATTATCTGCAGATATTTACAGACGTGGCCTTTATTTAACAGGTGGTGGTGCATTACTGAGAGGCCTCGATAAAAGGATTGCCGCAAAAATAAAACTACCTGTACATGTAGCAGACGATCCACTAAAAAGTGTTGTTAGAGGAACCGGTATTGCGCTCAAAAATTACGATAGGTACCCTTTTGTAATGAGATAGTTTAAATTTTAAATATTGAATTTTAAATTATGAATTGTCAGCTTTAAAGCAAACAATATTTATGATTTATAATACTTCTTCTTTCAGTGCGTAATATCTTCCTTTTTATAAGGCGCTATGCCAATCTCTTAATATTCCTGATCTTACAGGTTGTATGTATTTACTTTATTGTAAGCTATAGCAAATACCATGAGGCAGCTTTTGATAACACTGCCAATAAGTTTACAGGCAGGATAAATAAACAATATAATAAAGTAGAATATTATTTTCAATTAAAAAGAACCAACGACTCTTTGGTTAAAGCCAACGAAGTCCTGTACAATAAACTTCGAGGCAATTTCAATATCACTGATTCAGCTGATAAAATATTTATTGATACAATGCGAATTGACTCCATCAATAGATATAGAAAATTTAATTACCTTAATGCAAAGGTTGTTGCAAACAGTATTGCGGCACAAAGCAATTTTATAGTTATAAACGGCAGCAATGTGCACACATTTAAAAAAGGAATGGGCATTGTTGGTATTAACAATGATGTAGTTGGTGTTATTACTGAAGTAAATGGTGATTATGCTGTTGTAATGAGTTTATTACACAAAGACAGCAAATTAAGTGGCAAACTTTTGAAGGGTGGCGAAACAGGAACGTTGGGTTGGGATGGGAAAAGACCAAATATACTTTCATTAAACAATATACCTAAAAGTGCAAAAGTTGCTATTGGTGATACTGTTATTACCAGCGGCTTTAGTGCAATTTTTCCAAAGGGAATAATGATAGGGAGGGTAACCGATGTTAAGCCAGAGACAAGCAACAACAATTATAGAATTACATTAAAATCCGCAGCCAATTTTTATAACATAGAATATGTTTACGCTATAGAAAGTGTAGATGCCAACCCTGTAAAAAATATTTTAGATAAAGCAAAAGCTTCAGTAAACTAAATGAGCATTCTTGTAAAAAATATATTGCGGGCTATATTGTTCTTGTTTGTACAGATTTTTGTATTAGATAAAATACATCTGCACCAAATGGTAACTCCTTATTTGTATTTCCTATTCATTCTTTGGTTACCTTTTAAAATGCAGCGTACCTGGTTGATGGTCATTGCATTTATTTATGGGTTTATTTTAGATAGCTTTTGGCATAACCCTGGGTTTCATGCAGCAGCATGCGTATTGATAGCCTACATAAGACCTTTTCTGGTAAATATATTTATACCGCAAGAAGGTGCTGATGCAAATTTTGAAGAACCTTCAATAAAGAGTATGGGTGGGCTTTTACCCTACATGATTTTTATGGGTATTTTAAGCCTGTTTCACAACGCATGGTTATTTTTATTGGAAGCTTGGCAGTTTGAAAACATTTGGTATTTTTTAATTAAGACAATTTTGTCTACAGTAATAAGTTTGTTGTTAATAATCATCACCGAATTAATTTTTGTAAGGAAGCAGAAGTTTAGAACGAATACCGTGTAGGAAGCCATATCAGCCCCTCCTTACCTCCCCGGAGGAGAGAAATCGAAGAAGATAGAATAGAAGATGGGTGTTTAAAATGTTTTTAAAATATTAAATTATTTAATTTTCTCAAGCTCCTGCAGAATTTTTTTTAACCCCACGGCGATTGAACAAAAAAAAACTGCTAAGATTTATCTAGATACGGAGAATGAAAATGTTTATAAGATATACAATTCTTATTATGCCAAAAATTGAAACACAAATTATTTGCTGATGAAAGAAATAAAAGTTGAATGGCTGCGCTGCTTAGACGAAAATCCTTTTTTATTTTGCCTTTGAAAATAAAAAAGATTGTAGGTGGGCAGCGGACTAAAGTTTATTATTACTTCTCTGCTGAGAGCCCCAAAATAAAAATTATCTTGCATAAAATCTCTTAGTCACCTTTCACAACTCACTATTTACAATACACTAAATGTCCGCCTTTAACCAGTCAAGAAAAAATATTGTTGTTTTTGCAATTGTGCTTATGTTCATTATAATTATTGCACAGCTTGCACATCTCCAGCTTTTTTCTTCAGATTTGCGACTACAGGCTGATGCACAAGGAACATTAAGAAAAATTATTTATCCCGACAGAGGAATTGTTTACGACAGGCATAAAAAGGCAATTTTACAAAATGCCATTATTTACGATTTAATGGTTACCCCTAATAAATTAAAAGGCGTGGATACTTTTGCGCTTTGTAAAATTTTAGGAATTGATACAGCACAGTTTAATAAAAAAGTTATTGAAGTAATTATTAAAAACGGTCGTACAAGAACGTCCGTTTTTGAAGCTTTGTTAAGCGATGACAAACAAGCCATGCTTAATGAAAGTATGTATTTGTTTACACCAGGCTTTTATCTGCAGGAAAGATCTGTAAGAAGTTATCCTTACGATGCAGCGGCAAACGTGTTAGGGTATACGGCGGAAGTTGATACAAATTTTTTAAAAAAACATTTAAATGAAGGATACGTATCTGGCGACTATGCAGGTATGACGGGTATTGAAAGAAGTTACGAAAAGGTATTAATGGGTGAAAGAGGAATTGAATATTGGAAAAGAGATAATAAAAATAGGCTGACTGAAAAATTAGAAAATGGAAAGTTTGATACTGTCCCAATTGCTGGTAATAATTTACATACATCACTCGATATTGAATTACAGGAACTCGGTGAGAAATTAATGCAGAACAAACTTGGGGCAATTGTAGCAATTGATCCAAAAACCGGTGGTATACTTGCTATGGTTAGCGCACCAACTTACCAACCGAAATATTTAACCGGCAGTGAAAGAAGAAAACATTTTTCTGAATTATTTTTAAATCCTGCATTGCCATTGCTTAACAGAACTGTAAGTGCAACCTACTCTCCGGGATCAACCTTTAAAACTTTACAGGCTTTGGTGGGATTACACGAAGGCGTTATAACTCCTGATTTTTCTGTAACCTGTAACGGGGCATTTTATGGCTGTGGTACCGGTAGGCCTATGCGCTGTTTAGATTTTGGAACATTTAATTTACGCAGTGCAATTACTGTATCAGACAATACATATTTTGCGACAGTTATGCAACGTGTAATTAACAATCCAATTTTCCCAAATGTTGATAGTAGTCTGGCAAGCTGGGATAGGTACATGTATGCATTTGGTCTTGGGCATAAATTAGGTGTTGATGTACCTTCTGAAAAAAGAGGTAACATACCAAGGCCCAAAGATTACGACAAAGTATTTGGACAGGGGCATTGGAATTATTGCAGTTTTAGATCGGTAAGCATTGGCCAGGGTGAAGTTGATGTAACGCCTATACAAGTTGCAAACGAAATGGCATACATAGCAAACAAAGGTTGGTACATAACGCCCCATGTGGTTGATTCCATTGAAGGTGGCGACAAATATCAAATACTTGAGCAGTACAGAAAGCACCATGACCCAATAGATATTCCCGATAGTATTTTTGACGTTGTGCACGATGGTATGCAGGGAGTGTTGGAAAGAGGAACCGGCGGGAATGCAAAAGTAAAAGGCATAACCATTTGCGGTAAAACTGGTACAGTAGAAAATTATTACAGAGGTGTAAAACAGGAGAATCACTCTTTCTTTTGCGCATTTGCACCACGGGAAAATCCAAAAATTGCCATCATGTGTGTGGTGGAAAACAGTGGTCGTTTCGGTGGCACTTATGCAGCGCCTATTGCCGGATTAATGATAGAAAAATATTTAAAAGATTCTATTACAGATAAAGAGAGACTGGCAAAAATTGAAAGTCTTTCTAAATTAAGTTTAATACCAAAACGTATTTATGTTGAAGTTAGAAAACAAGACTCTCTTCGCCATTCAAAAGATTCTGCCTACCTTATAGCAAAGGGTTTTATTAAAATTATAAAAGATACAACAGGTATTGATGATGGCGAAGATGAAGTAGGACTCACAAAGTTGATAAAAGATAAAAAAGACAAAGAAAACAAGGATAATAAAAAAGAGGATCCTATAAAACCTGAAGCGATTTTACCCGGTAAACAAAAACAGGTTGTACAGGATTCAGTTACAAAACTTGACAATTAAATGTACCAGAACAATATTTCTGTAACGAAGGGTAATGATAAAGTAATGATAGCATTATATGCCATCCTTATTTTCGTTGGCTTAGTGTGTATTATTTCTGTTGAATATAAAAACACTGATAATTTTGTGCAGACATTTATTGGGTTTAAAAAAAATTACAGCAAACAGTTTTTCTTTTTTTTGGCTTGTTGTGTTATCGGAACTTTTATTTTATTAACTGACAGTAAATTTTTTACAACAATATCTAATCTTTCTTACCTTATTGGCATCGTTTTAATACTTGCTACATTTGTAATTGGTAAAGAAATAAAAGGCTCTAAAAGCTGGATTCCACTTGGTTTTATGAACCTTCAGCCTGTTGAACTCTGTAAAATTTTTACCGCATTGGCACTCTCAAAATTTCTTTCTCTTCAGGACACAGATTTCAGCAAACCAAAATCACAATTAATAGCAGCCGCTATATCATTCGCACCCGCGGCACTTTCCATTTTACAGGGAGAAACCGGCCTTGCATTGGTGTATTTTTCTTTTTTAATACCAATGTACCGAGAAGGATTACCGCCGGGATATTTAATTTCAGGTATTTTAATGGCGGTTTTATTAGTTGTTTCGTTATTATTTCATACCCAAACATTGTTAATAGTATTTACATGTTTAGCAGCAGTGGTTGTATGGATAAATAGAAGACAAATAAAAAGAAATAAGAATTTACTTGTTGTTATAATTGGCGCATGGCTTTTTTGCGCTGCTTTTGTAGGGCTTGCAGTTCCATTTGTATTTAATAATGTGTTTAAAAAATACCAGGCAGATAGAATTTTTAGCATGGTTGGTGTTGACAATCCTTTTACAAACAACAAAAACAGTAGTTTAAGCCCAGAGGAAGAAAAGCTAAAACAACGAAAGACCAACCAACAGAATTACAATGTAAAGCAATCAAAAATTGCAATTGGTTCCGGCGGTTTTGCGGGGAAAGGATTTTTAAAAGGTACGCAAACACAAGGTGATTTTGTACCCGAGCAACATACAGATTTTATTTTCACGTCCGTTGGAGAAAATTTTGGTTTTTTGGGAACAACGTTTTTAATGCTATTGTATTTAGGCTTGTTATTACGAATTGTATTCATTGCAGAGCGACAGCGAAGTACATTTAGCAGGGTTTACGCATACAGTGTTGCGGGAATAATATTTTTTCATGTTGCGGTAAATGTTTGTGTTACCATTGGGCTTGCGCCGGTTATTGGTATTACTCTACCTCTAATGAGTTATGGTGGATCATCTTTAATAACATTTACTATTTTAATTTTTATTTTAATAAAGTTGGATGCAGACAGGCAGATGGTGCTTAGATAAGAAAATGATGAATTGTGAATGATGAGTTATGAATGAGCTCCAACTTAAAACTTTTAACCTATAACTTTTAACTCCTAACATGAAAATAATTCCACTAAGTGAAGGCGCTTTTACAATAGATAAGACAAAAGTATTTGTACCGTTTAACAAAGAAAAAGATGATTTGCAGGTAAGAGCGTTAGGTAGTTTACTTGTAGAAGTTCAACCATTCTGCATCATAACAAAAAAAGATATTTTATTAATTGATACGGGTTTGGGCTTCAGCAATGCTGATGGTGTATTACAAATACATCAAAACCTAATAAACAACGGTATTGATCCAATGGATGTAACGAAAGTTTTGCTTTCTCATTTGCACAAAGATCACTCCGGCGGTATAAGTAAAGAAGATAAAGTACTTGGACATCATTTTTTAAGTTTTCCGCAGGCCACATATTATGTAAATAAAAATGAGTTTGAATTTGCAATGGAGAAGGGATCTCCCTCTTACACTCCTAAAGAATTTGAACTTTTAGGCAATACTGGAAATGTAGTTTTTACAGAAGGCAATGGCAAGATTGAAGACTATATTTCTTACGAAGTTACAGGTGCTCACTGCCCTTTTCACCAAACATTTATGATTGAGGAAGATGAAGAAAAAATATTTTTCGGCGGTGATGTTGCTCCACAACTTCAACAAATGAAAAGCAGGTTTATTGCTAAATATGATTTCGACGGAAAAAAAAGCATGGAACTTCGACAAAGGTGGTGGGAGCAAGCTGAAAAAGAGCATTGGACCCTTTTATTTTACCACGATATCAAAACGCCGTATGTGCAGAGGTAAATGTGTCTCAGCCTAATTTATTGAGGTCTAACTCTTCCAGGTCGTGGAAATCGGTTTTTATTAATATTGTTATTGTTACCTCTTTGCTGCCTCATTTGTTTTAAGCGATCTACAAGCTTTTTTCTAAACTCTGCATCTTGCCTGTAAAAATTATTACTACGCTCATTACCAAGGATTTTATTAAAATTAGCCTGATATTTTTTCTTTACGTTCAATACAGCCTGTTGCCTATCCAGCTCGTTTAAATCACCTTTATTTATTGAACGTATATCTGCTTCATATTGTGTATGTGCAGGCCAAAACTTTTCAGCTTCTGTTGGTGTAAGCGATAATTGCTGAGAAATATAAGCTACATAAAGCGCTTTAATTTTTTCTTCTTTTTTAGGATTAAGCTGTACGTCTTCAGCACCCGCTTGTGCAGATGCGTTAAATGCTGCAAACACAAAAGAAATATATAGTATAAATTTTTTCATTTTTTTACTTCTTAAGATTGTTCTGTTTTAAATAGTTTTCCAATACATTTTCATCCAGTAAATAATCAGTTGCTTCGGGTAATTTATCTACATCGTCGGTTGAAGATGCTACCAATGCTGCATTTACATCCTGTCCACTTTTTTGTAAATACTGTTCAATTTCATTATCAGAAACATTTTGCAAAGCCTCATCAAAACTACCATTCATTACAACAGTGTTAGGCGGTGTGGTTGCAGTAATATTTTCAGCAGTAGTTTTAATACTGTTTTCACTATCACTTTTATCAACAATGTTTACAATACTCAAGCCTAACAAACCAGTAATTACTGCGGCGGCGGCATATTTAAAAAAAGAACTTTTTTTATTAATCGCTATAACTTTGGCAGGCTCTTGTTGCTTCTTTAAATAGGTAAGCCCATTAAAATATCCGGCAGGAACTGTGTATGTTTCTTTACTTTCAATACAGGCAAGTATTGGAGAAATTTCCTTAAGTTCCACAGCTACATCATTTTCAAGTGCGTGAATTTTATTAAGAATATTACCCGCTAAACTTTCAAAATAACCATCAGGCACTGAAATATTTTTTGAAGTATCAAAAGAATTTAACGCTTTAATTTTTGTGATTATTACCTGAGGCAAAAGTTTGAAATATGTCTCATCAACTGTAAATCCATTTGAAACAGGCATTGATGCAACAACAGGACTAATTCCTTTCAATTCGGTTAATATGTCTTCTCTGTTATTCATTAATTGTATGACCGGCTTATTACGTAATCGTTTAATTATTTAAAATATATTCTTCTATTTTCTTTACAGCATGGTGATAACTTGCTTTCAGTGCGCCCTCACTCGTTTCCAATACAGTACTCATTTCGGCATAAGGCATTTCATCATAATACCTAAGGTTAAAAACCGCCTTCTGCTTTTCGGGTAGCTTTTGTACTGCCAGCTGCAATTTCCACTCCAATTTATTACCATCAAAATTGCTATCAGCTTTTATTTTGTTACTTAAACCACTTTCTTCATCGCTCATTGAAAGCGTACTGCGTTTCTTTTTTTGTTCTAAAAAGGTAAGGCTCTCATTTGTGGCTATTCTGTACAACCACGTGAATAACTGGCTGTCTTCTCTAAAGTTTTCAAGTCCTTTCCATGCTTTAACAAACATATTCTGCAACACATCGTTGGCATCTTCATGCTCCACCACCATTCTTCTAATATGCCAATACAATTTTTCCTGGTATTTTTTTAAAATAGCAGTAAAAGCCCGTTCTTTTGTGGCTTCATTTTTAAATTGCATAAGCAACTCAGTATCATCTTGTGGTAAGGCCATGTATGTTTAAAAGTATTGCAAATTTCTAAATCAGCTATAAGACTTATCTTTTTATTAAAAGTTTAATCCGTTCTGACTCAAAAATGTAATTTCTTAAAACATCATATATTAGTAAACACAGTGTTGCGGATAAAAAGTTTTATGGAAATTTTTGTATTATGCATCCCAACAAAAAAGATAATATGAAAAAAATTATTGTATGCTGTTGTGCTTTGGGAATGTTACAGTTAGCTCATGCGCAAAAAAAAAGAAATGCGACAAATACTAAACCGGTAATTGAAAAATCAGTAATCTCTAAAGGTTCAAAACCCCCGCCACCTCCTCCTGCCCCACCTAGACCACCAAAACCACCTAAGCTGCCAAAAATGGAAAGAATTCCACCTCCTCCTCCTCCGCCACCGCCACCAACAAAATACAACGAAAAATTATGAATCAACTCATGCCAAACCTAAAAGAGCAAGATTTTAAAAATCTTGCTCTTTTGCTATATTACGTTAAGTAACCTTATCTAATATTATGGATATATTCGTTGTTTAAAAACTGCTTCTTAATATCATTTAAGTCGTGCAAGATTGTAGCATCAACTAATGTGCCCGCTATTTCAAGTTTAAAACCGCCTATTAATGCTTCATTAACTGCAGTTTCAATCTCTATAGCTGAACTGTTTGTTGATTTTACTTTTGCTATAATACTGTTCTTTAATTCTTCGCTGATAGGAGTTGCCGTGGTAATTTTTACGGTCTCTATATTTTTTAATTTGTTGTATTGCTCTAAAAATGCAGTTACAATTTCAGGCAAATTACTCTCTCTTTTTTTTGTTGTAAGTAAGCGAATAAACAGCATTGTAATCTGACTAACATTTTTTCCAATCACAGCATCCAATATCTTGTCTTTCTTATCAGCTGTAATGATTGGGCTGCGCAACAATGCCACAAAATCAGGATTAGATTTGTTGATTGCTTTCAACATTTTCATATCTGCATAAACTGCATCTAATTGGTTCTGTTCAACAGATAAATCTAATAAACTTTTTGCGTATCGGGTAGCTAAACGTGGGTTTTGCATAATTTGCTAATTTGCTAATGGTGAACATTGGCAGAATGTCAACTTTATTCTTAATCTAATGTCTACAATCTAATATCAAGATTTTAATTCAACTTTAATTCCTGAGCTAACTGGTTGATATAAGTTTCCTGCTCATTTTTATTTGCAAGTTCTCTTCTCAAAACTTTCTCACTTACTTCTACAACCAATTTACCAACCTGGTTCTTTATATCAGTTATAGCAGCCATTTTTTGGTGTTGTATAGCTGCGTTTGCTTCTGTCAAAATTTTAGCTGCCTGTATTTTAGCTTCTTCTTTTGCATCGGCTATCATTTTGTCTTTTGTAACTTTCGCCTCTTTAATCATGGTTGCTCTTTCTTCACGTGCAGCGGTAAGCAATGCCTCGTTCTCATCCTTTAACTGAAGCATTTCAAGTTTTACTTTTTCTGCCATAGCAATAGAACTTGCGATAGTAGTTTCTCTCTCATCGAGTCCTTTTAAAATTGGTTTCCATGCAAATTTTGACAATAAAAACAACACCAATAAAAATGCAATAAGCGTCCAAACAATCAAACCTAAGTGCGGTAATAATAAATCCATTTTAATTTGTATTTAGTAATTAGTATTGAGTATTGAGAAGGTAGTACTAATAAGGCAACCCAAAGTCAAGGTATCTAATGTCTCAATACTAATATCTACAATCTTGTGTCTTAAAAATACTGCATCCGCCGCCCTTTGCTTTAGATGCAGTAAAGTTTTGTGTGCAAATTAGGCTTTCAATACTGCCAATAAACCTGCAATTACTGCGAAAAGGGCAACACCCTCAACAAATGCAGCAGTCAGGATCATGTTTGCACGAATGTCATTGGATGCTTCTGGTTGGCGAGCGATAGATTCAACAGCACCTTTACCGATTTGTCCGATACCGATACCTGCTCCTATTGCTGCAAGACCCGCGCCTATTGCACCACCGAAGTGTGAGTAACCCAATTGTACGTCTGCTAACAAAGTCATCAAAGTCATGATACTTGTGTTTTATATGTGAAAAAAAGAATTCAAAAATTAATATTTGGCATTGAAATATTCGTATCAGGAGTTCTCGATACCATTCAAATTATAAGTATCTAATCTGCAAAAACTTTCTTCTCTACATTGTTGATATAACCTGATTCTTATGTCCATCAATATCATCATGCCCACCTTCAAAAGCCTGACCTATAAAAACGGCTGTTAAATTGGTAAAAATAAATGCCTGAATAAATGCTACTAATAATTCTATAAAATAAATAAATACTGTAAATAAAATTGATATTGGGCTAAAGCCCCAACCGGCACCTTTAGCCATTGCACCAAAAATAAATATTAACGAAATAAAACTTAAAATAATGATATGCCCTGCTACCATGTTTGCGAACAAACGAATGATCAATGCTGCAGGCTTAATAACCAATACACCCAATAATTCAATAGGTATCAAAATGAGTTTTACAACAATTGGTACGCCCGGAGGCCAGAAAATATGTGCCCAAAAATGTCCGTTTGTACTGATAAGAATAACGACCAACGAAATGATACCTAACACAGCAGTAAACGCAGTATTGCCCGTAACGTTTGCAGAGCCCGGTAATAAACCAAACAAGTTATTAATTAATATAAAAAAGAAAACGGTGAGCAGATATGGCATGTAACGAATCCACTTCTTACCTAAGTTTGGTTTTGCAACTTCATCTCTTACAAAAGTAATAACGGGCTCTATGGCATTTTGCCAGCCCTTTGGTGCAGATGTTACACCAATGCCTTTTTTATATTTACTTGCAATTCCCTTCATTAAAAAGAATAATAAAGCAAGTGCAATAAACATTTGTACTACATTCTTTGTAAGTGAAAAATCATACACTTTTGAACCATCTTCTGCTACAATTTCTTTGGTT
>JBBRPX010000064.1:0-16213 GCA_038227505.1 Chitinophagales bacterium | reverse complement strand
TTAAATGAATTTTTTGTTGTTGTAATAACATTTTCTTTGACCTTTAATTGCCCCTTTAAGATACGAAAAAAGGAGCAAAGAACGATCGTTCTCTACTCCTTTTTTTTCCTTAAGTTTTGAAGGACTTTTTCAGTGCCCTCCCTTTTCGGCAGCATTTTTTTATTTATTAATAATGTTCAGGCAATACAGGGCCATAATGTAATTTTTTAAAACGCTTATTTGTTTTGGGGTGTAACAGGTCTGCTGCAGTTTCATAACCTTCATCAGCTACTTCTGAAATTCTTCTTTTTGTATTCGATCGTCTAGCGGCATAGACAAGCAAACTTGTAAATGCAATTGCTGCTGCGCTGTAAATTATTTTTTTAGATGTCTTCATGTTTCAATGTTCTGTTATCATACAAATTTACAAAAACAGTTTTTTTAAATCTGTAAATGAAGTATTTTTTAAAGTTAAAAGTTTTCCCGGAGGTTTAAAGATGAAAATTTTCTATATAAAAAATCCCCTCATTGCTGAAGGGAAATTTATTAAAGCGTATTTATAAAAGATATTAATAGTCTTTGCTATAACCGCCACCGCCGCTACTGCGACCGCCGCCACCGCCGTAACCGCCGCCGCTACTGCGACCGCCGCCACCACCATAACCACCACCACTGCTGCGACCACCGCCACCGCCGTAACCGCCGCCGCCTCTGTTACCACCACCGCCGCCGTAACCACCGCCACCGCTGCGTTTTTTGTAATCGTCACCTTCAGCACGTGGCTGAGATTCGTTAACGATTAATTTACGACCTTGAATTTCAACTTCGTTTAATGCAGCTATAGCAGCTTTCGCAGCTTCAGCATCTTCCATTTCAACAAAACCGAAACCTTTACTACGGCCATTCATTTTGTCTTTCAAAATTTTTGCACTGCTTACAGTACCATACTCAGTGAAGAGTGTGCTTAAGTCTTCGTCAGTCATTGACCAGCTAAGATTACCTACGTAAATGTTCATTGTAATAAACTTTTTAAATAATAAATTAATGCCTTGGCATTAGTGCTACAATGAACTGAAAACTACTTACGAAAAGATAAAATCAGCCAACAGTGAAAACTAAAACCCTTGAGGCAATACAAATGTAAGTGTATTATTGATGTAACAATCAAATAAATATCTTTTTTTTCAAATCCGTAAGCGTTGGTTTTTTAATTATATTTCCCCAACTAAAAACCGCTTTCTTAATGGGAAAGCGGTTTCTTATTAAATGAAAACAAGTTTATTCTGCCATCACTTCAAATTCAACTTCAGTTTCGTTACCGTTACCAAAATCAATATTTGCTTTATAAGTTCCTAATTCTTTAATGTCATCTACAATTGTAATACGACGGCGATCTATTTCATAGCCTTTTTGCTCTTTAATAGCACGTGCTACCTGAACAGAAGTTACGCTACCAAATATTTTACCACTTGTACCAGTTTTAGCACCAATTTTTAAAGCACCATCTTTTAATACTGCAATTACATTGTTTAATTCAGCCAATAATTTAGCTTCTTTTTTAGCCAAGTGTTTTACCTTTTCCTGCATTTGTTTCATATTGCTAGGACTAGCTTCTACAGCAATTTTCTTTGGTATTAAATAATTACGGCCGTAACCATTTTTTACTGTTACCAATTCATTTGCGCCACCAAGGTTGTTTACATCCTGTATTAATATTACCTGCATTGTTTTGCATTTTTACCCAATTCTCCATGTGGCGAACTTTCTCTATTTAAAGATTAGGGTGGTTAGAAAATTATTATTAAGATTTTAGTATCAAGTATCAAGACTTTATTTAATTCAAAACTTAATACATAAAACATTAATTTTTAAATCTTGTGTCTTGTGTCTATAATCTAATGTCTTGTTTTATTTCATCAAATCAGTAACGTAAGGTAAAATAGACATTTGACGTGCCTTTTTTACAGCCTCACTTACTTTACGTTGAAATTTTAAAGAGTTTCCTGTGAGACGACGTGGCAATAACTTACCTTGTTCGTTCAAGAATTTCTTTAAGAAATCACCATCTTTATAATCGATGTAGCGAATGCCCATCTTTTTAAAGCGGCAATATTTTTTTGGGCGTTTTTCAGCCTTAATTGCTGTAAGATATTTTATCTCGTTTGCTTTTGCCATGGTTTATGCCTCCGATTTTTGTGATGGTTCAAAATGTTTTACACCACTTCTCTTCCTACCATTGTACTCCACGGCGTATTTATCGAGTACAGTGTACATGTGACGCATAACTGATTCGTCACGTAAAAGTTGAATTTTCAACTTTTCATTGAAGCTGGTTGGCGCACTGTATTCCATTACCCAATAAAGACCGGTAGTCTTTTTGGCAATAGGATACGCCAGTGATTTTAGTCCCCATGGGTTGCTGTGCGTAATTCCGCCGCCGTTTTCTGTAACAAGGGCTTCAAATTTTTTCTGGGCAGCTTTGTATTCTTCCTCAGAAAGCACAGGGGTAAAAATCACCATCAATTCGTAATTGCTCATTTCCCTGATTTTTGTTTATTAATAATATTTATTCCCGTTAATTGTAAACGGGGTGCAAAAGTAGGGAAAAGAAAGGATAGTTAAGGCCTAGAAGATATTATTTTTTGTTTTAATGGGGCATTAGATACATAAAAGAATTTGAAAACGATATTTTACAAAGTTATCTAATTATTAAAGTTGATCTAAGCCTATGATAGTAAATTGATTGCGTTTCTTAGGCGTAACTATGAGTTATGGGTAACAGGCACAATGGCTTACTCAATTCTATAAATAGGGTACCTCATGTGCGCCTTTTCATAATAAACTGAATTTTTATAAATGTAGTTAAGGATGGCGGGAGCGTTTTTTGCAAAGTCGGGTTCGGCAGCTTTTTTTGCAGTAAGCTTTTGTTGTAGGGCCGTATCATTTTTTAGCACATCAGTAGCAATATCTTCCCAGCGATAATCACTGTAACCTTCTTTTTGTTGCAAAATGGTATCAAAGAAATTCCAAGCAAAAAAACTATCATCTCCTGTTGGCTCAAGCATTTCTACAACATACCTGTTGCCGGCTTGGTTTAAGTCAACAATATAATCTCCTTTTAAAAATTTAATAGTTTCTGAAAATTTGGTTGTTTTAACCCCATAATTACCGTGGTGTTTTTCGTAGGGAGTTGGTCTGCTTTTGTACTCATCAATTTTATAAAAACTTACTGAAACTACGCTGTCTCTTAAAAGCTTGCGTGTCTTTATTCCGCTTAATTCGAGTCTTTCCACAACCTCGTACCAACCTGCAGGAATGATATACGCCTTTGGTTTGTCAACAATATTATCAGCCTTAAAATAATTATAGAATTTTACCTCTCTAGTGTAAGGTTTATTTCTGTTATAAAACATTTTCGTTAAACCCGTGGCTTCACTCATGGCAGAGTCCTGCTCATAACCTTTAAAAGTAATGCTGCTATTTTTTGATTTATCAATATTCCATTTTAATGGAAATTGTTTTTGAGACAGCATTTCGGCTGCTGCTTTTTTTCTTATGGCTAATAGTTCACTGGCAGCTGAAGATGCTTTGTTGATAAAAGTTGCCATTAAATCGTACGTGGACGTAACTCTTTGTTTGTAAGACTTTAGCATGTGCGTCTCGGGTATAAAAGAAAAAGTGCCAAAGAGTGCTGCATAACCTGAACTGTAACGAGGCGTCTCGTAAAACATATTGATGCCTTTATTAAAATCAGCTCCATCAAATTCTACATAAGGAATAAGATCCCAATTCTTTTCTTTCATTCCTGCATAAATCTGCGGTTCAAAAACGTTTCTTAACCAAGTGCCGGCAGTAGCTCCCAACTTTTCGTATTGGGTTGTTATAAGCGTCATGGTATGCTGGTAATCTGCGCCATCGCTAACATGATTGTCAATAAAAATATCAGGATTTAACCAATGAAATAATTCGGCAAAGGCTTTGGATTCTTTGCTATCATTTTTTGTAAAATCACGGTTCAAATCCAAGTTTTGGGAATTACCTCTAAAGCCATATTCCAATGGGCCATTTTGGTTAACTCGGGTTACCGCATTTCTGTTTAAACTACCACCAATATTGTAGATCGGAATTATAGCTAAAACAACATTGTTAGGTAATATTAATTTATTATTTTTTATATCTCTCACAAGCATCATACTTGCATCTATACCATCTGGCTCGCCCGGGTGAATGCCATTATTGATCATGATAACAACTTTGTTTTCCTTGTGCCATTCTACTGGATTAAAGCTTTTGTCAGCACTTACTAATACAATGTGCAATGGATAACCGGCGTCGCTCATTGCGCCTTCTTTCATTAAAATATTGTCAGCGCTCTTATCGAGTAATTTGTAAAAATTGATTGTTTCAAAATAAGTTGCTGTTTCTGTGCCGTTGGTTTTTTCAAACTTTGTTTGTTGGGCAGATAAAAAGCTAGTAAAAAAGCACAGTAGTAAAAAAGTTAGTTTACGCATCTTCAAAAATAAGTGAAAGGAGTAAGGATTAAAAATGGGAATAGTTTGCTTACGAAAAAGCCCCGCAATGATGCAGGGCTTTTAAATATTTTATTATCTTAAGAAATTACTTGACTAAAGAATTTATTTTTTTAGCCAATTTACTTTTTAAATTTGCTGCTTTATTTTTGTGAATTGTACCACGCTTAGCTAGTTTATCTATCATAGATGATACTGAGGGTAATTTACCTGAAGCTTCGCTTTTATCATCTATAGCTTTAATATCACGAATAGCATTACGGGTAGTTTTACCATAGTAACGGTTACGGTCTCTACGTTTTGAACTTTGTCTAACGTCTTTTTTGGTTGCTGCGTGATTTGCCATTATTCTTATTTTTGGAGTGCGAATGTAGGATTATTATTTAATAATCTAACAAAAGGATTCAATAATTTCTTTTAAAGCTGCTAAATTTTAAAAATTACATTGAATACCGCCCAATATCCATCTTCCGGGCATGATGGACCCTAAAATGTCACTGTATTTTCTATCAAAAATATTATTGGTCTCTATTAAAACTTTCAATTGATTCTTTTTGATAGCATAAGCCAACTGACCATTTAACACGAAATAATCTTTTGAAATTGAGGCTTCAATTGCAGCAGCTTCTCTTCGTGACCTCAATTTGTATATTCCATTTAAAGACAAGCTAACAGCTTTGTAAATATACTTTACACTAAAGTTGGTTAAAAACTTTGCATGAGAGTTTATGTAAAATGACGGCGTAATGCTACTGCTTTCACTTTTAAGAAATAAAATCCCTGATGTTAAAGAAAGATTATTGTCCTTGTTTATTGCTGTTTTATATTCTATATCGGTTTCTAAACCTCGTGTATTTACTTTAGCAATGTTTTTTGCTAATGCATAAGTGCCTGCTGGTATAATATTATCTTTCCGTGGAATGTCGGCGTATGCGGTAGGAACATAATCAATTAGGTTTTGTTGATCTCTTTTAAAAATGGATGCGGATATTTTTAAAATATCTTTTAAGAAATAATCCCCGCCAACTTCATAACTGTAAGATGTTTCAGGAATTAAATCAGCATTACCGAGGCTTCCACTTTTCACAAGAGGTTTGCCATAATTGTTATAACGTTCGGTAAAGTCAGCATCTCTTGTTGTTTTACCTAATGAACCTCTAAATTGATAATTGGCTTTTTTAAAAGAAATATTTACTTGTGGAATTAGTTCTGTTCCAGAAATATTGTTGTTGTCTACCCTTAAGGCAGGAGATACATTAATAAATTTGCCTATTTTTTGATTTAAAGTAATATATACTGCAACTTGATTTACGCTGTGGTTGCCCCTATCATTAGAGGTGATTTGCTTTTTAATAAACTGACTCCCCGCTATCGCCGTAGTATTTTTTGTAAGCTCTGTTTCGTAAATAAATTGAGTTTGGAGCAGTGCAGATTTATTTTGATTTGCAGATGTGGCTGAAGAGAATAAATAATAATCTTTTGCTATTTTTAGACCCGCATCAAAACTTAAACGATGTTTCTTTTCATTATATTGGAGTTTAAGGTGATTCCAGAACGATTGAACTTTTTCTGAGGCTGTATCGCTTTTAAATGTGGTATAAAAGTTTTGTGCAGCGAAATCTCTGTTATCATAAGCCGTTCTATAACTAAGTTGAAAATTTGAATTAATTATTCTTTTATAGGAAATAGATAACGTTGTGTTGTTAAAATATCCAGTAGTGCCTCTTTGCTCTTGACCTTTTGCAAAGTTGTTATTAAGCCCACCTGCAATCGTATTTTTTTCATCATTCCAAAGTCCTCCTACGTTAAAGTTTGCCAACCCATATTGCCCTCTTTTAAATTGTGCTTCAATATTTTTTACCTTTTTAGCAGAAGAAAAAGCTTTGGTAATAATATTTATAACGCCACCCACAGCCTCACTACCATAAATTGCAGACGATGCTCCTTTTAAAATTTCTATTCTTTCAATTTCTGAAACAGCAATTGGGATGTAGCTGTTAAAATGCCCTGTAAGCGGATCGTTTAGCCTGATCCCATCTAAAATAACAAGTACTTGTTGAAATGTACCACCACGAATTACGATATCGCTCTGCGTGCCCATTGGACCTCTGGATTGTACTTCAATACCCGGCACATATCTCAATAATTCATCTATAGAATTTACAGGTGTTTGTTTAAAAGCTTCGCCACTAATCACAGTTATATTTCTACCTGTTTTTGAAATTGTTTGCGGTTTAAGCGTGGCCGTGATGGTGACAGGATCTAAAGCGCTACTAGTTTGAGAAAACCCTAATTGATGAATAAAAAAAAATGGGAAAAGTGTAATGATTGATCTGCTTAAGCGCATGGTTAATTTTTTGGAAGCGTAAATGTAGCAGAATAATTTTAAGCATTTAAATCCGATATTTGCAACTTGTTTAGTCTCAATAGCACAAAATCTATAATAAATAAAAATGAAGGATTTTCAATATATTACAAATGCGCACCCATCCTATATAGAAAACGTTTACAATGATTATTTAAATAATCCCGATAGCGTAAATGTGGATATGAAGAAATTTTTTGAAGGTTATGATTTTGCTATGGCAAATGGAATAGCTTCAAATGGAAAAGTTGCTGCATTAACCACAGAAACCTCTGGTGTGGTTGTAACCAACTTAACAAAGGAATTTTCAGTTTACCAATTAATACAGGCATATCGTAAAAAAGGTCACCTTATTGCCAAAACTAATCCGCTAAAGGAGAGAAAAGATAGACATGCGAATTTGGAATTATCAAATTTTAACCTTGGTGACGCGGATTTAAATGTTGAATTTGAAGCTGGTACTTTTTTAAATCTGGGAAAAACAACTTTGCAAAATATTGTTGCGCATTTGCAAAAATCATACACACATCATGTAGGTGTAGAGTATAGTGCGTTAAATGATTTGGCAAAAATACAATGGCTCTCAAACGAAATGGAAGCCGGGTTTCACAAACCGATATCGCTTGAACAAAAAAAGCGTATTCTTCAAAAATTAAATGAAGGAGTAATTTTTGAAAAATTCCTTCACACAAAATACATTGGCCAAAAAAGATTTAGTTTAGAAGGTGGTGAAAGCACCATTGCAGCATTAGATGCAATGATAAATACAGCTGCAGAAAATGACGTTAAAGAGGCAGTAATTGGGATGGCGCACAGAGGAAGATTAAATGTGCTTGCTAATGTACTCGGCAAAACATATGAGCAGATTTTTACTGAGTTTGAAGGTACTGCAACGCCTGATACAACAATGGGCAGCGGAGATGTAAAATACCATCTTGGTTTTAGTAGCGAGGTAGAAACACAAAGCGGCAGGAAAATAAATTTAAAACTTTGTCCCAATCCATCTCACTTAGAGACAGTAGATCCCATTGTTATTGGCTATGCTCGCAGCAAAGCGGATGTGTTATACAACAGTGATTTTGATAGAATTCTTCCGATACTTATTCATGGAGATTCTTCCATTGCAGGGCAAGGAGTAGTTTACGAAGTTTTGCAGATGAGTGATTTGCAGGGCTATTACACAGGAGGTACCATTCATTTTGTAATTAATAACCAGATAGGTTTTACGACAGATTTTGATGACGCCCGCAGCGCCGATTATTGTACCTCTGCAGCAGCAATGGTTCAGGCGCCTGTACTCCATGTAAATGGCGATGACCCGGAAGCAGTAGTAAAAGTTTCAGAAATTGCTACCAGGTACAGGCAGGAATTTAACAGCGATATTTTTATTGATATGGTATGCTTTCGTAGGCATGGACACAACGAAGGCGATGAGCCCAAGTTTACGCAACCAAAGCTTTATCAGCTAATAGATAAGCACATGAATGCCCGTGAGGTGTACACCCAATACCTTATTGAAAATGGTGAAACCGACGCAAAAACTCTTGCAAAAGAAATGGAGCAAAAGTTTTTAGCAGAACTGCAGGAAAGATTAGATGAAGTAAAACAGCATCCTTTACCATATACATTTCAAAAGCCAGAGGAGTGGTGGCAGAAGTTGAGAAGAGCAACTGCACAGGATTTTTTAACAAGCCCCATTACCGCAGTAAAAGAGGAAGAGATAAAGAAAATGTTTGATGTTTTAATGAAATGGCCCGAAGGTTTTAAGCCACTAAAAAAAGTAGAAAAATTACTAGCTGATAAAATTAAATTATTTGCTGACACTCAAAAAATAGATTGGGCAACAGCGGAGCTATTGGCATATTCAAGCTTACTTATAGAAGGAAAAGATGTGAGAATGAGTGGACAAGATGTGAAGCGGGGAACCTTTAGCCACAGACACGCAGTTATATACGATGAAAATACAAATGAAGGATACAATAGGCTAAGTCATTTTACAGAAAACCAAGCACCTTTTAGAATTTATAATTCTTTGTTAAGTGAATATGCCGTGCTTGGTTTTGAGTATGGTTATAGTATGGCAAACCCAAATGCACTTGTTCTTTGGGAAGCTCAGTTTGGTGACTTTGTAAATGGCTGCCAAATTGTAATTGACCAATATATAGCAGCTGGCGAAACAAAGTGGCAACGCATGAATGGTGTTACATTGTTATTGCCCCATGGTTATGAAGGCCAGGGTCCTGAACACAGCAGTGCAAGAATGGAGCGTTTTTTACAACAGTGTGCTGAGTTAAATATGGTCATTACAAATATTACAACGGCAGCTAATTTTTTCCATGTTTTGCGTAGGCAAATGGCATGGCCTTTTAGAAAGCCGTTGATAAATTTTTCACCAAAAGCAAACCTGAGGTTACCAGCAACATACAGCAATATAAATGAGTTTACACAGGGAGGTTTTACTGAAGTATATGACGATATCACCGTGGATGTAAACCAAATAAAAAAAGTTTTGTTGTGTGCTGGTAAAATTTATTTTGATCTAAACGAAAGGCGAATAAAAGATGATAGGAAAGATGTAGCTATTGTAAGATTAGAGCAGATATACCCTTTGCCACAAAATAAGCTGGATGAGCTTTATAAAAAATACAGCAAGGCTATTTGGCATTGGGTTCAGGAAGAGCCACAAAACATGGGCGCTGCATCTTTTTTGCGTATTAATCTAGAAAATATAAATTTTCATATTATCAGTAGAAATGCAAGCGCATCAACTGCCTCTGGTTATGCAAAAATACATGCTAAAGAACAGGCAGACATTATGGATACTGCTTTTTCAATTTAATTATCAATAGTTTTTAAAAAAATTCTTTCAACGGAAAAAAATAAAATACAAAGATGTTTCAAAGTTTAAGTGAAAAGTTAGAAGGTGCTTTTAAAAATATAAAAGGTGAAGGCAGAATTTCTGAATTAAATATTGCAAATACAGTAAAAGACATTAGGCGTGCGCTGGTTGACGCCGATGTGAATTATAAAATTGCAAAAGAATTTACTGATAAAATAAAAGAAACTGCTTTGGGCAGTAAAGTTTTATTGGCTGTAAACCCCGGCCAACAAATGGTTAAAATTGTGCAGGATGAATTAACTGCATTAATGGGCGGGAAAGAAAGCGAGTTTAATATAAACGGAAACCCTGCAATTATTCTTGTTGCAGGTTTACAAGGTTCAGGTAAAACTACGTTTAGCGGTAAGCTTGCCAACTATTTAAAAATAAAAAAAGGGAAGTCCCCCTTGTTGGTAGCTGCAGATATATATCGCCCAGCAGCCATTGACCAGCTTGAAGTTTTAGGTGGACAAATAGGTGTGGATGTTTATGCCGAAAGAGAGAACAAAGATGTCGTTTCTATTGTGCAAAATGCGATAAAGGAAGCCCGTGCAAAAAACAAAAATGTAATAATAATTGATACTGCGGGTCGCTTAGCGGTTGATGAAGTAATGATGACTGAGGTTGCGAATGTAAAAGCAGCGGTGAACCCCCATGAGATATTATTTGTTGTAGACAGTATGACGGGACAAGATGCAGTTAACACTGCAGCCGCTTTTAATGAGCGACTTGATTTTAGTGGCGTTGTATTAACAAAACTTGATGGTGATACAAGGGGAGGTGCTGCACTGTCTATTCAATATACTGTAAATAAGCCTATAAAGTTTATGAGCAGTGGCGAGAAGATGGATACGTTGGATGTGTTTTACCCCGAGCGTATGGCACAACGTATTTTGGGAATGGGCGATATTGTGAGCCTTGTTGAAAAAGCTCAGGAACAATTTGACGAAGCCGAAGCAGCAAAGCTTGAAAAAAGAATTCGTAAAAATCAATTTGATTTTGAAGATTTTAAAACACAGCTTGCACAAATAAAAAAAATGGGGAATATTAAAGACCTTATGGGTATGATACCGGGCGTTGGTAAACAGATTAAGGATGTTGACATAAATGATGATGCTTTTAAAGGAATAGAAGCAATGATAAATTCAATGACAGTATTGGAAAGAAGAAACCCCGATTTAATTAACCCAAGCAGAAAAGCAAGAATTGCCAAAGGCAGCGGGAAAGATATTTCAGAATTGAATGCGTTTTTAAAGCAGTTTGAACAAATGAAGAGTATGATGAAAATGATGAATAAAATGCCAATGGGGAAGATGATGGGGAGAAAATAAAATCTGTTTAAAATGGTCATAAATAAAAAATGCTGCTTCAATTGAAGCAGCATTTTTTTATTTACCTAAAACTAAACTAAGCATTTATAGCCTTATGCATGTCACGGTATTTTTTAATAATATCATGAGACGTTTTTAATGATGCCTGTTGCGAGGTAATGACTTGACGTGTATCAGCACTCATCTCTGCATCAGAAGCCAAAGCATCTGTATAAGCTTTCTGTGCCGCTTCCTCACCAAATTCGCATGCTTCTAAAACTGACTGGCGTTCGTGGCTTGCAAACGTCGCTTTTACATCCATCCAAACTCTGTGAAGTTTACCAAGCCCGGTAGTACCTGTTTGAGGTGCGCCGCCAAACTTTGAAATTTCATTAATAAGTTCGGTTTTGTATTTTATGCTGTCTTCAGCCATATTAATAAATATTGTTTGTAAGTCAATATCTACATCCTTTGTTTCTTCTGCAGCTTTCTGGTATCCTTCAATTCTATCGTTGTTAATTTGTACAAGATCATTTAAGGTTTCTACCAAATTTTCATTCGTTGTCATAAATATTATTTTTAATTAAAGATTTATTATTTTACTTACACAAAACAATTTTTATACCATTACTATTCTCTCGAATAATTAGTAAGATAAATTTTATTGTAGAAAAATGTACTCAAACTTTTAGCTCACAAACCCGAATACCTTAAAAAAATTAAATTGTTTCTGAATCTCTTGTAACAGTTTTTGTAACTGTCACTTTATCAGCAGATGTTGTATTACTTGAACTTCTTGTAGCAAGTAATATAATTACTAACAAAATTACTCCACCTAAAACCCAAGCCCAAGGCTCCATATACCATGTTTTTTCAGTAGACGATGCAGATGTAGAAGTAGTAGTTGTAGCAACGGTACTATCCTGCGCAAAAACAATAACGGAACTTAGAAGAGATACAGCAAATAAGAAAATTTTTGTACTGTAAAAATTTAGTGAGTGTTTCATATAATTTTTTTTAGTTGTTAATAGATTTGTTAATTAAACAACAAGTGAGCCAATTTGAAAAGACAAATCATTCAAAAATTTGAATGAAAATGTGATTCGATTTTTTATTTGCGGAATAAACATTTCAACAAAAAGCCTACACTCCTTTAGGTTGTATATTTGTAATAACGAGATTAATTATGGGTATAACAAAAGTAAAAAAAGCTACCGCGAGCATGTCTGATGAATTTATTGAAGTGTTTGGAGCAAGAGAGCACAATCTCAAAAATCTTGATATTAAAATACCCAAAAATAAACTGGTTGTTTTTACAGGTGTAAGTGGTAGCGGTAAATCTTCTCTTGCTTTTGATACAATTTATAATGAGGGACAAAGAAGGTACATGGAAAGTTTTTCTGCATATGCCCGGCAGTTTGTTGGCGATATGGAAAGACCAGATGTAGATAAAATAACTGGGCTTTCTCCTGTAATTTCTATTGAGCAAAAAACAACCAACAAAAACCCTCGAAGCACTGTTGGAACCATTACTGAAATTTATGATTTTTTGCGTTTGTTGTATGCAAGGGTAGGAGAAGCTTACAGTTACAATACGGGAAAAAAAATGGTAAAATTTTCTGAAGAGGAAATTGTAGATGCCATTTATAAAAAATTTGACAATCAAAAAATAAGCATACTTGCACCGCTTGTGCGTGGGCGTAAAGGCCATTACAGAGAATTGTTTGAAGATATTAGAAAGAAAGGTTTTTTAAAAGTTAGGGTAGATGCTGTTATAATGGATTTGGTGCCAAGGATGCAACTTGATAGGTATAAAATTCACAATATTGAAGTTGTGGTTGATAGATTGCAAGTTACGCCTGATATGAAATTTAGAGTTAGCCAAAGCGTTCAGAAAAGTCTGCAAATGGGTAAAGATTTGATGTTTGTAATTGAAGCAGGTAAAAGCAAAGACGAGGGAAAAGTAAAACCGACAAACAAAAAAAAATCTACAAAAATTGAAGATCCAAATCCACTTTCTAACGATGAAGAAGTAAATGAAAATTCCTCGCTTGGTGTTACGATGTTTAGCAAACAATTGATGTGTGTTGATACAGGTATTAGTTACGAAGAACCCTCACCAAATGCTTTCTCATTTAATTCTCCTTATGGTGCATGCCCACACTGTAAAGGATTGGGTAATGTGTATACTATAAATATTGATGAAGTTGTACCCGATAAAAGTAAAACGGTGAAAGAAGGCGGCATTGTGCCTTTAGGGGAAGAAAGAGAAGCAAGTGTTTACCGACAGGTTGTAGATTTTTCAAAAAAGTATAAAATTAATTTGGGTAAAAAGTTACAGGATTTACCTGAAGACCATTTGAACTTGTTGTTGTATGGAGATCAAAATTTTAACCCTGATGTAAGTTTGGATATGAGCGACGAAACGCTTCCATTAACTTATACCGGTAGCTATGAAGGCATCATTCCAATGCTTAAAAGATGGTTCGCTTCGCCGAGTAGCAATGAAAGTTTGAGAAGTTGGGTAGAGCAATTTATGCAGCTTGCTATTTGTACAACATGCGGTGGCACAAGGCTTCGAAAGGAAAGTTTGTGGTTTAAATTTGACGAAAAAAACATTGCAGAATTAAGTGCTATGGATTTAGATATCCTGCACAATTGGTTTGCAGGTGTAGAGAAAAGATTAAGTGCAAAACAAAATATTATTGCAAAAGATTTACTGAAAGAAATTAGAGAACGATTAGAATTTTTGTTGAATGTTGGACTAACTTATTTAACGCTCTATCGCCCATCTAAAAGTTTAAGTGGTGGTGAGTACCAACGTATAAGACTTGCTACTCAAATAGGCTCACAATTACAGGGTATTACTTATGTGCTAGATGAACCTAGTATTGGTTTACACCAGCGTGATAACATGCGGTTGATAAAGGCTTTACAAAATTTAAGGGATATTGGAAACAGCGTGCTAGTGGTGGAACATGATAAAGATATAATGATGGCTGCTGACCATTTGATAGATATAGGACCAAAAGCCGGAACGCATGGTGGACGCATCGTTGCAGCCGGAACGCCTGCAGAAGTAATGGCATCAAACTCAGAAACGGCAAAATATTTAAAAGGGGAAAAGACAATTGCTATACCCGCTGAAACAAGAAAAGGAAATGGAAAATATATCGAGCTAAAAGGAGCTACAGGCAATAATTTAAAAAATATTTCTGTAAAATTACCGCTCGGGAAAATGATATTGGTTACCGGAGTAAGTGGTAGTGGAAAATCTACACTTGTAAATGAAACCTTATACCCTTTGTTGGCAAAATTTTGTTATAATAGCAAAGGGGAAGCAATGCCTCATAAAAGCATTAAAGGGTTAGAAAATATTGATAAAGTTATTGAGATTGACCAAAGCCCAATTGGTCGTACGCCAAGAAGTAACCCTTCTACCTACTGCGGATTTTTTACAGACATACGGACACTGTTTGCAGCTATACCAGAAGCAAAAATAAGAGGTTATACTGCAGGGCGTTTTTCATTTAATGTAAAAAGCGGCAG
Organism: Chitinophagales bacterium; assembly: GCA_038227505.1. Classification (GTDB taxonomy): domain Bacteria; phylum Bacteroidota; class Bacteroidia; order Chitinophagales; family Chitinophagaceae; genus Ferruginibacter. The sequence continues at coordinate 1,603 of JBBRPX010000064.1, read as the reverse complement.
ATGTGAAGTCTGCGAAGGTGGGGGCATGCGTACAATAGAAATGAATTTTTTACCCGATGTATATGTGCATTGCGAAAAGTGTAATGGCAAAAGATACAACAGAGAAACACTTGAGATTCGGTATAAAGGGAAATCAATTAGCGATGTGCTGGATATGACAGTGGAAGAAGCTGTACAATTTTTTAATGCGGTGCCATGGATATATAGAAAAATAAAAGTATTGGAGGAGGTTGGCCTTGGGTATATCACGCTTGGACAAAGTTCGGTAACTCTAAGTGGTGGCGAAGCACAGCGTGTAAAACTTGCAACAGAGCTTGGAAAAAGAGATACCGGTAAAACATTTTACATTTTAGATGAACCAACAACCGGTTTGCATTTTGAGGATATTCAACATTTGCTTGATGTGCTTAATAAATTGGTTGATAGAGGAAACACCGTAATGGTTATTGAGCACAACCTGGATATGATAAAAATCGCTGACCATATAATCGATATTGGGCCCGAAGGTGGAAATGCAGGAGGACAGGTTTTGTATGAAGGTGAACCAAAAGGAATGCTAAATGTAAAAGAAAGTTTTACAGCTATTTATTTGAAGGAAGAATTTAGGATTGCGTGTAGAATTTAATCCTGTATATTTTTAATAAATTGGAATTGAAGATTACAAAAAAATAAGCCGTTGGTGGATTTTCGAGGGTCGTGTCATTTCTGTTTCTAATCGAATTTCCAAAACTTATAGTTTGAATATTTTGAGGTTAATTTTTATCTTTCCCAGGTGGTAGCTGCAGTGGAACAGCATCTCAGTGTCAGGCAGCAGCGGATAGGTGGTGTTGGGCACATGATGAGTGTCTAGATGTAGATTGCCGTTAATTGATTAAAAGAGGCTTTCTCATAGCTTCGAGATAGCCTCTTTTTATTCGAGCGATAGATTAAGAAAAGTTTCGTGCAAGTCAGTGTAAGACTTTTAATTTTATGTTTATTGTAGCCTCATTTCTAAACTTAATATATTCAAAATGAACATAAAGAAATTAATTATTTTATTTGCGGCTTGCTTTTTGGCTATGGACAGCACATTTGCTCAAAAGACCTATTTAGAATTTTCATATTCTTCAAATGAAAAAAATATTGAAGACACCTTTATTCTTCCGATTCGCCCTGCTTACCGAAACCCTGTGGAGAGGTTTAAAAATAAATTTCTTGAAACTCCATTAATTTTTCAAAAAAAAAATGACTTTCAAACAAAAACATTAGTTGAGATCAATGTTGATCGACCATCTTCTTATGTAATTGGAAACGGTCTTGGTGGATCCGAAGTATTTATTGCTCCGGGAGATACACTCAAAATTAAAATTGAGGTAATGGCTGACGATAGACGATTTTTAATTGATTCAATCCCAAATTATCACTCATATCAATTTCATTACTCGGGTGAAAACTATGTGGCAAATCAATTCTACGATTCGTTGGCTTTTATTGCCGGTGACTTACTTATTTCGAATGTAAGTTTTAAACAGGCCGGGTATGATATAGAAAAATTTTTTAAAATGGTAAAAAACGAATACAACCTGCGAAATAATTACCTAAAAAAATATAACTATGCACATGC
>JBBRPX010000063.1:0-16459 GCA_038227505.1 Chitinophagales bacterium | reverse complement strand
TCTGCAAAGCAATAAGGTTAAATATATTGCGCCGTTTGTGCATTTGATACATAGTGTGGATAGTGAAAAACTATTGAAAGAAATAGACAAACAAGCTGCAAAAAACAACAGAAAAATAAATGTCTTGCTGCAGATTCATATAGCAGAAGAGCAGACAAAATTTGGTTTTAATGAAGAGGATCTGATGAAACTCGATGTCGATTTATACCCTAATGTAAATATTTCTGGACTGATGGGTATGGCAACATTTACAGATGATAAAGAAAAAGTAAAACGAGAATTTGAACAGCTCAAATCTTTTTATAATGAATTTAAAGATGATAAAAAAACAGCGTTAGATACTTTGAGCATGGGCATGAGCGATGATTACAAACTCGCCGTTACCTGCGGGAGTAATATGATTAGAATTGGCAGTTTATTGTTTGGAAAAAGAGGGTGATAATTACGAATTAAAAATTACGAATTACGATCAACGAATTACGAATTACAAAATCGGGGTGCTGTCTTTAAACTACTAAAGTTTACAGTCCTAATTGATTGCTTAATCTTTTCAATTCTATTTCGCTGGCTTTGGCTACGTAGCTTAAGTTGACTAGCCTAAAACCTGACTCTTCAAAACTTTTTTGAGCATTTTTTACATCAACGATTGTGGCCTGCCGCAGTTGAAAACGCTGCAAAACAAGATCAAGCAACTGACCTGATAACCGGTAATTTTCTTTTTCATTTTCTAACCTGGAAATTGTTGAAACATAGGCCCGGTATTGGTTTGTAACCTGAGCATTGTAATCTCTTAAAATAATATTTTTTTGTAAAGTTGCATTGCTTACATTAATATTTGCCACCTGTGCTTGCTTTTTAAAAATATTTCCATTAAATATTGGAACAGCCAATGAGACGCCAATGGTTGGCCCAAAATTTTGGTTAAGCAATAGTTGTCCTGCTGCCGACTGGTTTCTAAAAAAATTATAACCTGCATTTGCTCTTATGGATGGATACCGCAATGCATTGGTTTCTTTTACAATTAATTTATTGATGGCTATCTGCTCATCAGCCACAGCTATATCTGCATTTGTGGGAAGTTTGTCTAATACAGATTGAAGTGTGATATTATTTTCAACAATAATAGTATCAGCAATTTGTATGGTTGAATCGACTTTTGCAGTTAACAATCTTAATAATTCTGTTTTAGATTGCGTTACAATTAACTGTTGCGCAATCTTTATTTGTTGCAATGCATTTAAATCTATCTGTGCCTGAAAAAGATCAGCATTGTTTGCAAGCCCGACACTTTGCCTTGCCTTTACAATGGTAAGTTGCTGGTTAGATGCTTCTATAGATTTATTAATGGTTTTTATATAATTCTGTTGCCGAACAATATCATAATAGGCTATACTTACACCTGCAATAATGTTTTGTATCCTGCTCGCCAATACTTTATCTGTTTGGTTTTGTATGGTTGCCAAACGTTGTTTTGTTGCTACAACTCTGCCGCCGTTAAATAAAAGTATGCTGCCGGTTAGGTTTGCATTTAAGGCATTTGCCGCTGCATTATTTCTCTGGATATTAGTACCTGTATTTAGTTTCTGGTTTACACTTGTAAGCGATTCGTTGTTGGTTATGTTTCCGGTTACAACAGGAAGACCACCTGCAAAACCATAGCTGTTTAAAATAGTTGCAGCTTCAATATTATTCTTTGCTACGGTAATGTCAAGACTTTGTTTAAGTGCCCGGCTTATGGCATCGGGCAGCCGCAAAGTATCTTGCGAAAAACTTTTTTGGCTAAGTATTAAAAATGCAAATATTAAAAAAAACGGTATCACTTTTACAGAAATAAAGCCGTTGTTGCGTTTAATAAAAGTTGTGTTATGAGGATAGTTGTATTTCAAATTAACTGTTTGATTAATTGTTGATGAAAGGTAAAATGTTGAAGGGCTGCCGGATAGCAGCGTAAATACTTTTATTTGCTTTTTAGCAAAAATAAAAGATTGAAGCGTATAGCCGGAATAAATGTAGATGGATGATAACAATTTCATAGCCCCAAATATTTTTTTCAAAAATCAGCCTTCAGTTATTGCCGGCTGAGAGCGTTTAATTATTAACCACTAATCTCAATTTTTTTTGCTTCGTGTTTGTGTTTCCCGCTTAAAAAAGTATACACTGCGGGTATAACAAAAAGGGTTAGGATAAGCGAAAATATAATTCCGCCTACTACTACAATACCAAGCGGAACACGACTTGCAGCCGCAGCACCCAAGCTCAACGCAATTGGCAATGCACCAAAAGATGTTGCAAGACTTGTCATTAAAATTGGCCGTAACCTTTGCCTGGAGGCTTCTACAACAGCTTCTGCTATGGATAAACCCTGTTCTCTTTTCTGGTTAGCAAATTCAACAATTAAAATACCGTTTTTTGTAACGAGACCGATTAGCATAATCATACCAATTTCCGAAAAAATATTTAATGTTTGTCCAAACACCCAAAGGCTTAGCAATGCACCTGCAAGCGCAAGTGGCACTGTGAGCATAATAATAAAAGGATCTACAAAACTTTCGAACTGGGCTGCCAATACGAGATAAATAAGTATGAGTGCCAGCCCAAATGCAAAGGCAATATTGCTGCTGCTTTCAGCATAATCTCTGGATGGACCGCTGAGTGCAGTCTGGTAGGTTTCATCGAGCAATTTTTTTGAAATAGCCTGCATTGCTTTTATACCATCGCCAATTGTTTTCCCTTCAGCTAAAGATGCAGAAATAGTGGCAGCTTTATAACGGTTAAAGTGAAACAGGCTTGGTGGACTGCTGGTTTCTTCCAATTTTACAACTGCACTCAAAGGAATAATTTGGCCTTTATTATTTCTTACATATAATTTAGAAATATCATCTGGTTTATCTCTTTCGCTTCTCTCTACCTGTGCTATAACTGAGTATTGGTACCCATTTCGAAGAAAATAAGCAAGCCTGCCACCGCTAAACGCAGCCTGTATTGCACCAACAATATCTTTAGATGACAGACCAAGATCTTTTGCTTTCATACGATCTACCGTTAAAGAAATTTCAGGTTTATTGAATTTTAGATTGACATCAACATTTGAAAAGGTTTTATCTTTTTTTGCTTCTTCCAAAAACTTCGGAATGATGTCTTTCAATTTTTCTAGATCCTGATTTTGCAGTACGAACTGAATCGGCAAACCACCACGAGAACCTGCACCAACAGCAATAGTTTGCTCCTGAATAGCAAAAATTTTTGCTTCATTAAACCTCACCAGTTTACGGTTAAGGTCGTTTGCTATTTGATCTTGTGTACGTACCCTTTCTGATGGCGGAACGAGCGCAAGCCTGGGCTGGGACGTATTAATGGCCCCTACCGGTGTACGGGCGAAAACAAAATCCTTTTCGGGTATGGAATCGTACAGATAATTCGCAATCTCGTCTGATATGTTTTGCATTTTATCGTAACTGGTTCCCTCCTGCGCTGAAACACTGAAACGTATGCTGCTTCTATCTTCCATTGGGGCAATTTCGCTTTGCAGCGTTCCCATAATCAAGTATATCATTGCTGCACAAACTGCAATTAGCACCCATGCAATCCATCTTACTTTTAAAACCGCAGATAATAAGTTTTTGTAACCATTTTCCATTCCTGTAAAAAATGGTTCTGTTTTCATGTAAAACTTTCCATGTAATGCTTTTTTTCTGCGCAGCACAACGTTTAAAACCGGAGTTATAGTGAGTGAAACAAATGCAGATATTAGAACCGCTGAAGCCAGCGTAATACCAAATTCACGGAAAAGTCTTCCTATAAAACCTTCTAAAAATATTACCGGCAAAAAAACGATTGCGAGTGTTATGGACGTAGAAATTACAGCAAAGAAAATCTCTTTACTTCCTTCCAATGCAGCTTGTTTTATGGGCAAACCTTCTTCCAGTTTTCTAAAGATATTTTCGGTTACAACAATACCATCATCTACAACCAAACCTGTGGCCAGCACAATGCCAAGTAATGTTAGAATATTAATGGAAAAACCGGAAATGTACATGATAAAAAACGTTGCCACGAGAGAAATAGGAATATCTATCAACGGCCTGATGGCTGTGAGCCAGTCACGGAAGAAGAAAAAAATTACCAGTACCACAAAAGCAAAAGAAATAAGAAGCGTTTCCTTTACCTCATTGATTGAATTTCGAATATTCTGTGTGTTGTCTAACAACACATTCATTTCAATATCTGACTTATTCAGCTTTTTAATTGATTCTAATTTTTTATTAAAATCATCCGCTATCTGGATATTGTTTGCACCTGGTTGTGGAATAATTACAATACCTACCGCATTCACTCCATTGTATTTCCAACCCTGCTCTAATGTTTCAGGACCAATTTCTACTCGTGCAACATCTCCTAATCTGACAATGCCAGATGCGTCTTGCTTAATTAAAAGATCCTGAAATTCTTTTTCTGAAGTTAGTCTTCCGACAGTTTTTATAGTAAGTTCAGTATTATCACCATAAATTTTACCGGGTGGAAGATCAATGTTTTCGGCATTCAAAGATGTTCTGATATCGCTGAAGTTTACGCCAAATGCCGACATTTTATCGGGGTTAAGCCATATACGCATGGCATATCTTTTTTGCCCAAATATGTTCACAGAACTTACCTGGCTAATTGTCTGAAACTGTTGTTGCAAAACATTTTCTGCATAATCACTTAATTCGAGCAAACCTTTCGTACGACTCTGCACGGCAAGAATCAAAATAAAATCGCTGTTGGCATCTGCTTTTGTAACAACGGGTGCTGCATCAATATCCTGAGGCAAAGAACGGGAAGCCTGCCCAACTTTATCTCTTACATCACTAGCGGCTGCTTCCAAATCAACTCCTAATACAAACTCAACAGAAATATTACTGCTACCCAAGGAGCTCGAAGATGTGATTGTTTTTATACCAGGAATACCGTTGATCTGTTTTTCCAGTGGTTCAGTTATCTGGCTTTCAATAATATCCGGGTTTGCACCAGTGTAAGAGGTACTTACGTTCACAACAGCAGGGTCGATAGCCGGATAATCTCGTACGGCAAGAAAACTAAAGCCAACGACTCCGAATAAGATGATCATTAAATTTAAAACGGTGGCAAGTACCGGCCGCTTAAGTGACAATTCAGATATATTCATGAAACTAAATACTTAATTAATTAATAACTGGCAGCCGAATCTTTAGGAATTAATGTTGCTAACTTTTTTACAGACCTAACTTTCACTTTGCTTTTTGGCCTCGCAAACAATACGCCTGTTACCACCACTGAATCTCCCACATTTATACCTTTCGTAATTTCTACAGAAGACGATTGGCGAATACCCGTTTCAACATTTACAAAATTTGCCAGTCCATTTTTTACTACAATTACCTGGTTATCCTTATCGTTTGGAATAATGCAGTTGGTAGGCACAACAATAGAGGTTTTGCCAACTCCTGCGTTTAAAAAAACTTTTACAAATGCACCGGGGTTAATATTTGATTCAGATAAAACAGCCCTCACTTTTAAATTGCGGGTATCAGTATTTGCGCCCGGTTCTGTAGCAACAATCATGGCTCTACCCATTTTATGAGAAGTTGCATCGAGCTCAACATTTAATACAGATCCTCTTTTAATTAGGCCACTGTAGTTTTGAGGAACAGTAAAATCAATTTTAATTTTAGATGTTTGCTGCAGGGTAGCCAAAGTAGTTGCAGGGGTTACGTAAGCACCGGGGCTTATTTGTCTTAACCCAATAACACCGCTAAACGGTGCTCTTATAATTGTTTTATTTATGAGTGCTTGTGTGTAAACCATATCAGCTTTAAACGCATTAACCTGGTTTAGTGCAATATCATAATCGCTTTGGTTAATGCCCCTTACATCCAGCAATTGTTTGTATCGTTGGGTGGTTTTTTGTGCAAGATCTAATTGTACCCTTGTTTTGGCAAGCTGGGCTTGCAGGTCTGCATCATTTATTTTAGCAAGTACAGTGCCCTGCGCAACACCGCTGCCCTCAGCAATATTAAGATAAGTTAATCGGCCACTTACTTCGGGGTGTAGTTCTAAAAACTCATTTGCTACAACAGTACCATTTGCTTCAACAATATCAGAGATTGACTGCCGCTCAGCAATAATAACGTCTACAATAACAGGCGGTAAAACTTTTGGCTTACCTGCAGTTGCATCTTTCTTCTTACAAGCGTCTAATGAACAAACAACAATTAAAAGTACTACACAATATCTAAGTGCTTTAACAACATACTGCATAAATATATTTTAATAATGAAACGGATGTAAAGATATAAGGAATAAAAGATGTGTACCAACCTTACATCAAATAACAAAATTTACTGTTTAGACGATTTGTTAGCGACTAAACATGCGCCAAGATCTAAAGCTATTTGTGTTTATTATAGATTTTAGATATTCATACCTTCGTTCTAGATTTCAAAATAATAAGTATGAAAATTCAGGTAGCGATCATCATGGGAAGCCAAAGCGATTTAAAAATTATGCAGGATGCTGCTGATGTATTAAAGATGTTTGATGTACCATTCGAAATGACGGTTGTTTCTGCACATAGAACGCCGGAGCGGATGCGCACTTATGCAATGGAAGCAAAAGCCAGGGGCATAAAAGTAATTGTTGCAGGCGCAGGCGGGGCGGCACATTTGCCCGGCATGATTGCAGCTTATACCACCCTTCCGGTAATTGGTGTACCCATAAAATCATCTAATTCTATTGACGGCTGGGATTCTGTTTTATCTATTTTGCAAATGCCGGGAGGCGTACCAGTTGCGACAGTTGCATTGAATGGGGCAAAAAACGCAGGAATTTTAGCAGCGCAAATTTTAGCTACAAATAACGAAGTGCTTTCACAAAAATTAGAAGACTATAAAAAGAAGATGGAAGAAGATGTAATTAAGATGGCTGACGGGATGAAAGACTCATAAAAATTGATCAGATTTTTAAGGAGTTATTGAGGTAAATGTAATACACAAAGCCTAATTCACTGCAAGACTCTTGCTCTTTTTCGGTGCAGGGAATTAACTTGTATTTCTTTGTTATCCTAACCTTTAAATTCTACATTTGCACATTATTAAATAAAAATTTATGAGCGTAGTTGATCTTATAATGCCAAAGTTGGGTGAGAGTATAATGGAGGCAACCATACTTAAATGGCATAAAAAAGTGGGCGATAAAGTGGCGCAAGACGAAACTGTTTTAGATATTGCTACAGATAAAGTAGACAGTGAAGTTCCATCGACAGCAGAAGGAATTATTGAAGAAATTTTATTTGCAGAAAATGATGTCGTGCCGATAGGGACGGTGATTGTAAAAATAAGAACCGGTGCTGTAGATAACGCAGCTCCCACTCCTGCTCCTGCTGCACCTAAGGTAGAATACGAAGAGGCAAAAGTTATAGAAGAAATTCCTTACCAACCTACAAATACCAATATTGAAAGTGCTTCAAACGGTGTCCGTTTTTATTCTCCGCTTGTTTTAAATATTGCACAAAGTGAAGGTATCAGCATGACTGATCTTGAAAAGATTCCGGGAACAGGCCAGGATGGTAGAGTTAGTAAAAAAGATATGCTGGCTTTTGTAGCAAACAGAGGAAACGTTGCGGCAAATAACCAGGTTGCACAGGCACCACAACAAAGCCAACAGGCAGTTGTTATGGCAAATGTTCCCGCTCCGGTAACACCTGCTAATAATACGCCTACAGTTTACACCGGCAATGTAGAAATTATTGAAATGGATAGAATGCGAAAGCTGATATCCAAGCACATGACGGATAGTGTTGCTACCAGCGCACATGTAACAAGTTTTGCAGAATGTGATGTTACAAATCTTGTACAATGGAGAGAGAAAATTAAAAAAGAATTTGAAAAAAGAGAAGGCGAGAAAATTACTTTCACTCCATTGTTTGTAGAAGCAGTGGTAAAATCGCTAAAAAAATATCCGATGCTGAGCAGCTCGGTAGATGGTGATAAAATTATTGTAAAGAAAGATTTAAATATTGGCATGGCAACAGCGTTACCATCTGGAAATTTAATTGTTCCTGTAATTAAAAATGCAGATCAGTTGAATCTTACGGGGCTTTGCAAGCAAGTAAACGGGCTTGCAAATGCTGCACGTAATGGTAAATTAAAACCAGACGATACAACGAGCGGTACATTTACATTAACCAACGTTGGAACTTTTGGAAGTATTATGGGAACACCAATCATTAACCAGCCGCAGGTTGCAATTATGGCTGTTGGTGCAATAAAAAAGAGACCGATGGTGTTAGAAACGCCTCAGGGAGATGTGATTGCTATTAGACACATGATGTATGTTTCTTTAAGTTACGACCATCGTATTATTGATGGTGCATTAGGTTCTACTTTTTTAAATGCCGTTTGCAAAGAGTTAGAAAACTTTGACATTAATAGAAATATTTAATGGAAATATTGAACTGTAATTGATTAACAACTTTTATATTTCATTTAAAAGCCGCAGGTTGTAAAACCTGCGGCTTTTTTGTCTCCCTGACAACTGCAAAATGTTAATTGCCCATTGTTCATTAATAACTTTTCAATACCTCTTTTATTACAGAATCTTTTTGCATTTGTGTTAGTTTGTAATTATATTTAAACATACTGCTTTCCCAGTCACCATAATTTGCATTTGGAAAAACTATAAATTTTTTTCCAAATTCTCCTGCGAGTATATCTGTATTCTTTTTTCTTTCTTCTTCCGTTTTTTTATCGAAGAGCATACTCAAATCTGCAAGGTTGTCACCCATTAATAAAACAACTTCATACCGATCCATAACCTGTTGCCGTCTTGCCTCTTTGCTTGATGTTGCAAGTTTGGTATACAGATGAATTTCATCAGCATTGGGTAATCCAAACCGTTGTAAATTTTTTAATGTTCCTGCTCGCTCTTTATCTTCTCTGTTTGTTATATAAAATACCTGAATATTTTTTGATGCAACATATTTTAAAAATGCAGCGGCCCCCGGCATGGTGTCGGCGGCAGATTTATCTGTCCACTCATACCAGCTTGTATTAGTATATTCTGAACCCTCGTAAGCCTGGTGCACAGCATAAGCACTGTTGTCTAAAATAGTTTCATCAATATCTGTTATAATGGCTTTTGGCTTTTCTGATTGGGCAGTGAAATTATCAACCCGCAGTTTTGCAATGTTGTAACCCTGTAAACACAATGCTCTGTACTCTCCAGCTCTTTGCTGGAAAATGGAGGAAAACAATTTGCCATTTAGACTTACATTTTTAGGCATTGTTTCAACAACCGTAACCGTAGGTTTTATCAAAATCTCCTTGCTGCTTTTACAGGAAAACATAAAAAGCACCACTATTCCTATACTGTATTTCATGAAAATTCTTTTAATTAAAAGTAAATGTAGCAGATTTGTTTACTAAAAACCTTAATAATTTCAATTTAAATTATAAGAGATATTAAAGCAATTTTTAACACTGCTTGTAAATATTTCTAAGCAATTTTACAGACATGAAAAGAACATTAACTGCTATTACCTTAACACTATTTTTATTAGGTTGCAGCAGCACCAAAAATACTCCCTTAATAAAAGTTTTTAGCAATATTAATCTTCAAAAATCAACAGAATTAAAAAATTTACAACAAAGCGGCATTGATTTTTTAGCTGAAGGAAATGAACCTTCAAACTGGCGATTAACGATTAATTACGATGATACAGTTCGTTTTACTGCCGATGATGGATTGGCCTTGAAATTTGCTTTCAATCAGCTTAAAAAAGATATAAATAATGAGAGAAGAATTTTTACTGTAGCTTTAAAGTCAGGCAACGTAAAAATTGAAATTTATGAGAAGATCTGCACAGTTTCAACGACAACAGAAGTTTTTAAAAAAGAAGTAAAAGTTTTGTTTAACAGCATCGTCTATTCGGGTTGCGGAAAATTTTTGGCAGACGCCAACTTAAACGGAAGCTGGCTTCTAGAAAAAATTAGCTCTACGTCGATCGTACCAAACGAATACAACAAAGTACCTGAAATTAATGTAGATGTTATTGACGGATCAATTTCAGGCAACGACGGCTGCAACAGCTTTAGAGGAAAAATTGAAGTGCAGGGAAAACGGATACAATTTGGACAGCTTTTGGGAACAAAAATGGGTTGCCCTAAAAAGAATATAGAAAAAATTATTACAGCCCAAATAACAGGGCAACTTGTAAGTTATTATTTTAAAGATGGCAAACTAGTGCTTTACTTGCCCGACGATAGTTTGTTGATATTTAAAAAAGTTTAATTATAATAATTGTACTGTTCCACGAAAATAAATTGCTATTTTTATTTCTTTAAAAATTAAAACAAATTTTATGTTTGATGAATTATTAAATCTCGTAAAACAACAATCTGGCGATGCCATTATCAACAACCCAGCAGTGCCTAACGAAAAAAACGAAGAGGTGATGACTGCCGCTTCTGGTTCGATAATGGATACATTAAAAGGAATGATGAGTGGCGGTGGTGCTGCTAATGTCTTAAATTTATTTAGTCAAAATACCAATGAGGATGTAACGAATCATCCGGTTACACAAAATGTTTCTTCAAATCTTATTACCACGCTTATGGATAAGTTTGGGCTTGACAGTAACAAGGCAGGAGGTATTGTCAGTTCACTTATACCAATGGTAATGAGCAAACTTGTAAGTAAAACCAATGATAGCAACGACAGTAGTTTCAATATTAAAGAAATATTTAACAGCCTAAGTGGCAACAAAACTGGCAGCATGGATATTAGCAGCCTGGTATCAAAATTTGGTGGAAATGCGCTTGACAAAAACCACGACGGCCAGGTGAATTTAGCTGATCTGACTGCAGCATTTGGCGGAAATAGCTCTTCTAATAATGAGCAAAACAATGAGCAGAGCGGTGGTGGAATTATAGATTCGTTAAAGGGGCTGTTTGGTAAATAATTTTATCTTCTTTTTTATATAAAAGGTCAAGCAAGGATTGTCTCTGTTTGACCTTTTTGTATTTAATTGAAGCTTTTAATAAACTTATCTCCTTTAAATATTTTCAATTAATGCAAGCAACTTCACATGTCAATCAGCCGCTTCTTTTAGGTTAAAAGACAAACTCGGGCAACTGCATCTTTGCTATATACAGTCTAAAGTATGTTTCGTTAATTCACTTTTTGTGTCACCAGTGTTTAAGGTAGTAACCGGTTCAAAAAGCATAATTGAAACTTCTTCATCTGCCACTGGCCTGTGTTCAATACCTTTGGGAACAATCAAAAATTCATTCTCATTTATAACAACAGTTTTGTCTCTGTATTCCATTTTTAAACTCCCTTTAATAACGAAAAATAGTTCGTCTTCGTTTTGGTGTTTATGCCAAACAAACTCTCCTTTTAATTTTGCAAGTTTAACGTGTTGTCCATTTAATTCTCCGACAATTTTTGGACTCCAATGTTCTGAGAACAGCGATAATTTTTGCTGAAGATTTACTTTTTCCATTTTTTAAAAGTTAGTTGGTTTCCATTTATATATTGGTAACGAAATGAATCATGGGGTGTCAATTTAATTGAACTTTGCGAAGCTACATTTTGAAAGCTAAAAATTTTATAGAAATTTAATAAAATAAGCTGCGTTTATTTAATCAGCAAACAATTTATTTATGAATAAACACTTAAAGATTTTTTCCATTTTTCATAACTTTATCAATGTAGGCTATTTTAATAATCCCTTTCTTTAGTAGCAACAATTTATTAAAGTACATAATGAAAGCCTTTCCATCTTTTGTAAATTTCCTATCGTATATTTATAGTCTTTGTGTTGAAACAAATAAAAAATTTCTTACCTAATTAAAATTAAAATATAGAAATGTTTAAAAAATTTAAGGCTTCTGAAATATTAATCGTGATAATGGTTATTCTCCTCATTTTTGTTTCGGAATATTTTTACATAGTACTAAAAGATCCAAACAGGGCTATTTTTATTGGGTTATGGCCACCTACAATAATGAGTTTACTTATCTTTTTTAATATCAAGAAAAACCAATAACCCGAAATGGAAAATACAGATATTTTTGTGCTCACAGCTGTTCTTATAGTTTTATTTTTAGTGTTTATTATAGCTACAATAAGAGAGTTTGGAGAAATGGGCAATTCAAAATACGAGGACAAATACAAATCGGGGGGACCCATCAGCGACTTTTCAAGGCTGGCAGGTAATCTCTTTGCAGACGAAACTATCAGCATTAAAAAAAGAATAATAATGGTAGATGCTGTGAAAAATGTATTAGAAGTTTTGGATAAAAAAGATGATGATCGAAACGCAATTGAAGAAAAAAACCAAGGACCTGCGGTTTAATAAAATATCGTCGTTTACTTAATATCAAAAATTACCAAAAGTAATAACCCCAGGTATATCCTTGCCGATATGCTTGGGGTTATTGTTTTTTAATATTGTACAAGCCAATTGCATAAGAAAATCGTCAGATTTTTCAAATGATTTCGATAGTTGTTAAACGAGCGCCAATTAAAATTATTTCTTTATAAAAATAGACTTTGGTAGCATAGCATGTACGCCAACGTTGCCGTCAACCAGCTGGGTAATATTTACGTCAACAGCAACACTACAAAGCATATAAGCATCGGCTCTGCTCATATGTTTTTCATCCATTAAATATTGTATCATTTCTCTCACTGCAATATGTGTGGCAGCATTCAAATCTCTGTCGCAACCCATAGTTATGATATGCGTTTTTGTTTCGGCTCTTGGCCATTTCAAACTTTTTCCTTTGTGTACAATAAACTGTAATTTACCGATCAGAGATGTTTCAATTGCTGTAATATCTACCTCGCCATTGCCTTGCGCCGCATGGCCGTCACCAATTTCAAACAAGGCACCTTTTGTATGGACGGGTATAAATAAAGAACTGCCTGCCACCAATTCTTTGTTATCTAAATTACCTCCATTTATCCATGGTGGTGCGCTGTTCCATTTGCCCACTTCTTTGGGAGGCGCTACTCCTGCACTACCAAAAAATGGACGCAACGGAATAACAATACTGTCACTAAAATAGCCAAGCATTTTTGCTTTGTCAAGCTCGATAATTTTTGTTTTGCGCTCAAAAATCTCATCAGATAAAAAGCCACTTTGCCCAATTGCATTATAGCCGTAGGGAATAGCCAAATCAATGGCTGCAAATCGAACCTCCAGTACATCTCCAGCTTGAGCACCTTCAATAAATACAGGTCCGGTAAGCACATGCCCGCCAGGACCTTTCTCTTTTGTAGCTTGTACATCGTACAACTCTTTTTCTATTTTATTCTGAGGCACACCGGCAGCTAATAATCTTTCAGGATTAGAGGTTAGCAGGGTATGAATTGTAACAAAGTCTCCTGATTGAACATGCAAAACCGGTTGTGCTTCTGACCAGTAGTAACCCCAAGCTACCGTGGTGGCAGAAGGTTCAAGGACATAGGGATTTTCTGCAGTACCTTTTATTTGGGCTGTTGCAAGAAAGGAAAAGCCGGCTAAAAGAAAAGACAAGGATACGGTAGAAGTTCGTTTTAATTTCATATTTATTATGTTGCAGTTTGACGATTTATGGTTTTACTAATGTTGGATATTTTATCCCTAACTGTTCTAAATAAGTACCATACTTTGATGGGTCATAATAAAATTTCTTCATCTCGGGACGGTATTTCTCCATTATTTCTTTGTTTAAATAAATGGCCGGCGGGTCGTTTTTAGTAATAAATGGCTTGTACTGCACATCTTTAGTTTGCACATTTTTAAAATAGTTCTTAGCGTCTGCCAGTATTTTCGGATCAGTAAAAATATCTATTAAAGTTAAGGCCGTCGCTTTTGCACCCGCCAAAGAACCTTTGTGCGAAATAGGAGTAGCCATAGCAAGTGCATCGCCCCAATGGTGACCTTTTAAGCCAGGAATATTTGCTGGATAACGCAATACAATTGTAGGAAGATTCCACGAAATGTCGGCAATATCGTCGCTTCCACCGCCCCACGAAAATGGTACAGAGCCTTTCAAAGTATCGATCGTACTTCTTAGTCCATCAATCGGTTTACCTAATTGGTCTTTCTTTGGTGCTTCCATTAATTTTTGCGTTGCTTTTGCCAATTGCTGATCTGCTTCGCTCCAAACTGGCATCCCAATTTTTTCTATGTTTGCATGCAGCACCTCCCCTAAAGTTTTATTAAAATGCCCTGGCCAAGCAGACCCTAATATTTGGTAGTTCATTTTTGTATCGGTCATCATAGCAGCACCCTTTGCTATATTTACACCTGCATCATACATGCTTTGAATATCTTCATAAGTCCTTTCTCTAAAATAATACCAGACGCTGGCTTTACTTGGTACCACATTTGGCTGATCGCCACCATCCGTAATTACATAATGGCTGCGCTGCGTAGGTTTTAAATGTTCTCGTTTAAAGTTCCAACCCACATCCATTAACTCTACAGCATCTAATGCGCTTTTACCCCGCCAAGGAGCACCTGCCGCATGAGCCGCATCACCATCAAAAGAGAACTTTACTGAAACCAAACCATTGCCTCCATTATCACCATAGTCGCAACCAAAATCACCACTAACATGGGTGAAAATACAAGCATCTACATTTTTAAAATACCCATCTCGTATATACCAAGCCTTACTACCCACTAGTTCTTCAGCCACGCCGGGCCATATCATTAAAGTACCCGGAATTTTATTTTTCTCCATCGTTTCTTTCGCAGCAATAGCTGCAAAGATGATAACAGCTTGGCCGGAATTATGCCCTTCCCCATGCCCCGGTGCACCTTCTACAATTGGGTCTTTGTAGGCAACACCTGGCTTTTGAGATGCCTTAGGAATACAATCAATATCGCTGCCCAAAGCAATTAAAGGACTACCACTACCCCATTTTGCCATCCATGCTGTAGGTATACCTGCAATTCCTCTCTCTATTATAAAACCATTTTTTTCTAAAATACCTGTAAGATATTTGGAGGTTTCAGTTTCTTGAAAGCCTAACTCACCAAAGCTAAACACCATATCAACCATTTCCTGTACAGCTTTTTGCTTGCCTTCCACCAGCGTTAATGTTTGTTTTTTTAGTTTTTCAACAAGGAGCGAATCGTATTTTTTTGAGGTCTGCGCCATTGTAACTGTTGCCATCAACATACTTAATAAGAGCACGAAAGCTTGCTTTTTTGGATGGGTAAAGCGTATTAGTTTCATTCGTAAAGTTTTGGTAGGTGAATGTTACAGAAGTAGAGTTGTAAAATACTAAAACGAAATCAAATGGACAAATCCAGTGTATTAAATAGAATTGTTGGCGTAATATTATCCAGCCGGAGCGTTTCTAATTAAATTTCTTATTTAAATGTGAAGTACGTTGTGTAGCATAAATACCAAACTTGAAAAATTTTTTATGAAAAATCATCAACATAAAGTCGGCGAGGCATACTTCCTAGCGAGATAAGGCTTTTACTTTTATTTTCTCTTTTTTATCGGAGATGGCAAGTACTTAGTACTAAAAAAAATGTAAAAAAGAATAAACTACTTAGTGAATATTTTAGAAACTTTTGTGGCTACAGAGTTTGCAGAAATAATAGCACCTTCCATATAGCCGCCAAAGAGCTTACTTGTTTCGGTGCCGGTGAAGAACAGTTTGTTGTTCATATAACTTTCTTCAAATAGAGGATGCCCGTTGTTAAAGTGTGGACGTAGAAAATGATCGGTCGTTGGCTGAATGTATTTGTCATTCCAAATTTTATCATTGTAACTAATAAAGTTTTGCGCCTCATCACCAAAATAATGTTTTAATTGAGTTATAACTTTTTCTCTTCTTTCGTCAAAAGTATAATGGTTGGCTGATCCATTTAAAAAACCTTTTATTGCAAATTTTGTTTCTTCAACATTTGTGTGGTCATAAATCTCAGTTGCTAAACCTGACTGGCTGTACACACTTCCTGAAAAACCATTTTGTTTCCAAAAAGCTTTTTTGTATTCAACTGAAAATTTTGTGGAACCACTCATCCAGGTTTGTGTCTGCTGCATTACGTTCATTATAGCTTCAGGTAGTGCCGGAGTGAACTGGATTTTATTGCTGAGTACCTTTGGCGGCATAGCAACAATGAGTTGTTTACAGAAAAAATTATTTTGCAAACTATCTGCAATTCTAATGCTATTTCCTTCGTCAACAATATCTGTTATCTCAGTATTTAAGATAATATTTTCTTTACCAATTAATTGTTGCAAAGCTTTAATAATGCTGTAAGTACCACCCTTTATTCTATAAGCAGAGTGCTCGTTGGCGGGTACAAAATATTGTTGTGGGGGTTCAAAAGACATTGTTTCAAACAAAGCAATGCCTTCATTGTGTTGTTCAAAAAAGCCAATATTTAATTCTGATAGAAAGCGCAGGAGGTTTTTATGCTCTTTAC
>JBBRPX010000062.1:0-16795 GCA_038227505.1 Chitinophagales bacterium | reverse complement strand
TTAATACATGCAAACAGATATTCTTGTAATTGGTTCGGGTATAGCAGGGCTTACTTATGCGCTAAAAGCTGCGCAGGAAATGCCTGATAAAAAGATTACGATCTTAACAAAAACGCAAAGCGATGAAACCAATACAAAGTATGCGCAGGGCGGGATTGCAGGAGTTACAGATTTTGACCATGATAGTTTTCAGAAACATATTGAGGATACATTAATTGCCGGCGACGGACTTTGTAACCCTCACGTTGTGGAGATTGTTGTGAAGGAAGGCGTAGAAAGAATTAATGAATTAATTGCCTGGGGTGCGCAGTTTGATAAGGACCCGGAAGGCGATTATAAATTGGGTAAAGAAGGTGGGCACAGTGAAAATAGAATTCTGCACCACAAAGATGTTACCGGTAAAGAAATGGAACGTGCGTTGTTGGAAGCAATAAAAAAAAGCAGCAATATTCAGTTGATCAGCCATTGCTTTGTGCTTGATATAATCACACAGCATCACCTTGGTTATTTGGTTACAAAATCTACCCCTGATATTGAATGTTACGGTGTTTATATTTTAAACTTATCTACCAATAAAATAGAAAAAATTATTTCAGGTATTACTATGCTTGCAACAGGTGGCAACGGGCAGGTTTACAGAAGTACCACCAACCCTGCAATAGCTACGGGAGACGGTGTGGCAATGGTTTACAGGGCGAAAGGAAGAATAGAAAATATTGAGTTTATACAATTTCACCCAACGGCGCTGTACGAAGCAGGCGTGCGTGGGCATTCATTTTTAATTACAGAAGCAGTAAGAGGTGATGGTGGTATTTTGCGCAATGCAAGTGGTGAAGCTTTTATGGAGCGGTACGATGAACGTAAAGATCTTGCGCCAAGAGATATTGTTGCAAGAGCTATTGACAATGAAATGAAAATAAACGGAACTGAGTTTGTTTACCTGGATTGCAGGCACATGGATCAGCAGAATTTTAAAGAGCATTTTCCAAATATTTATGAAAAATGTTTGAGTATTGGTGTTGATGTTTCGAAAGATATGATACCCGTTTCGCCGGCTGCACATTACAGTTGCGGCGGTGTAAAAACGGATGAGTTTGCAAGAACGAGTATTAAAAATTTATATGCTGCGGGCGAATGCGCAAGTACAGGTTTGCATGGAGCAAACAGGCTTGCAAGTAATTCGTTACTGGAAGCAATGGTATTTGCACACCGTGCATATGTAGATACAGTAAAATGTTTTGCGAATGTTAGTTTTAATACAGCAGCAGAAAATAAAATACCTGACTGGAATACAGCGGGTACAACTGCGCCAAAAGAAATGATTTTAATAACGCAGAGTTTGAAGGAAATGAAATTGTTGATGAGTGATTATGTTGGGATAGTGCGTAACAATGAAAGGTTGCACCGTGCAAACAGACGAATAGATTTACTGCATGAAGAAACAGAAAATTTATATGAGCATACAGAAGTTTCGCCGCAATTGTGCGAACTGCGGAATATGATAACAGTGTCTTACCTGATTATTAAAAGTGCTGAGCTGCGCAAAGAGAGCAGAGGCTTACATTTTAATACTGATTACCCGGGTAAGCAGGAGATTTTGCAGAATGCTATTTTATAAGCGGTGTATTTGTAGCCTAAAATTTTAGTACACTCACTTAACTTTGCGCTTTCAATAAAAAAGCATGTATTATATTATTTACGGAATTTTATACCTTGTATCGCTGCTTCCGTTTTTTATTTTATATTCCATTAGTGACTTTGTTTTCTTTTTAGTTTACCATGTATTTGCCTACAGAAAAAAAATTGTTACAGATAATCTTACCATTGCATTTCCGAAAAAAACAGCTGAAGAAATAAACAGTATTGCAAAGCAGTTTTACAAAAACCTTGTTGATAATTTCATAGAGACGATAAAGCTATTAAGCTTGTCGGAGACTGCATTTATAAAGAGAGCATCCATTGATTTTGTTGATGCAAAAAAGTTGGTAGACAAAGGCCTGAACATTCAGTTTCACAGCGGTCACCAAATGAATTGGGAGTATGCAAGCCTTGCCATATCTCATTCCTTGACCATTCCTTGGGTCGCTATTTATCTTCGTATTCAAGCCAAGCCAATTGATAGGTTATTCTTAAAAATACGCAGTAAGTTTGGCGCAACTATGGTGGAAAAACACAACTACCAAACCAGAATGCCGCAGTTAATGAAAAGCCAGTATGCACTGGGGTTAATTGCAGATCAAAATCCCGGGCTCGTAAAACACAGTTTTTGGTTAAACTTTTTTGGCAAACCTGCACCCTTTTTAATGGGTCCTGAAAAAGGTGCGATGCGTTATAAAACTGCTGTCGTTTTTGTAAATATGAGAAAAGTAAAACGAGGCTTTTATCATTTTAATTGTAAGGTGATAACGGAAGATGGCAGTCTTTACAGCAATGGTGAACTAACCAGAATGTACAGAGACTTTTTAGAAGAAGGCGTAAGAGAAGACCCATCAAATTATCTGTGGAGCCATAGGAGATGGAAGCATGGGTGGGATGCAGCATTTGCAAAAAAATGGATTGATATTGCTGTTATGCCGGATTAGATATTGATCATCAGCAAATAATTTTTTTATGATGGAAAAATAGATTAACCCCGGTAGAAAGTGAATCCTACAGTATCAATAATTTTATGATTATGCTCGACTAGATTATTGCCAATTTGCACAATAATGTCTTTTTCGATAATACATCTACATCAAAAATTTTGCATTTTTTGAGTAATGATGTATCAATCATTTTGCAGCGGCTCTTGTTAAGCGATCGTTTATTGATTGTCCTAACCCAAAATTTGGTAATTTTTCAGCTATGATAATATCTGGTTTTTGACTATCTAATTCGTATAAAACCTTGTACAGATTGGCTGCTGCTTCTGTTAGGTTTCCTGTTGCACTAAGTACCTGCTCATAAGCCGACGGTAATTTTAAAGCAGGGTTTTTAAAATACAATACAGCGATTTTTTTATCATTGTATAAACCGATAGTACTTTCAATATTCTCAGATAATACCAATTGGGTTTTAGGAGCATAGTGATGTTTCATCATACCCGGACTATGAATGATTTTATGGTCATTTGTGAGTTTAACGTGTGGGTGAATTTGCATAATTTGTTCCATCGTTATCGCACCCAAACGATACACCAAAACTGAATCATCTTCAAACCCAACAATTGTAGATTCGATACCATTATTGCAAGGTCCTCCATCTAAGATGTAAGGAATTTCTCCTGATAGTTGACTAAATACATGGCTCGGATTGGTTGGGCTGATGCCAGTAAATTTATTGGCGCTCGGTGCTGCTAAAGGAAACGGAAGCCTCTTTAAGAGATCAAGACACAAACTATGATTGGGAATGCGAACGGCAACATGCGATGAATTAGCAGTGACAAAATCAGGTATCACATCTTTTTTTGGTAGGATTAGTGTTAAAGGTCCCGGACTAAA
This sequence comes from Chitinophagales bacterium, assembly GCA_038227505.1. GTDB lineage: Bacteria > Bacteroidota > Bacteroidia > Chitinophagales > Chitinophagaceae > Ferruginibacter. The sequence continues at coordinate 13,316 of JBBRPX010000062.1, read as the reverse complement.
AGTTTGAAGTAACTGAAGGGCAATATCGGGAACATTTTTTACGAGGGCAGGTAATTTATCAATCCCCGAAATATGTACAATAAGCGGGTTGTTAAAAGGTCTTTCTTTTGCTTTGAATATTTTTTTTACAACAGTCTCGTTAAGCGCATTGCCAGCCAATCCATATACTGTTTCCGTAGGTATTGCTACCAACTCTCCATTTATTAATAGCTCGGCAGCTTTATTAATATCATTTCCTATTTCTGTATTATAAGTGTTCATATTATTTAAGGATTGCAGTGGTTGCAAAGACCCGGGTCTTCATACTGTTTGCCATGCGGATACAATTTTTGTGCTGCTATTTTCATCTTTTACATTGGCAAATATATAACAAGGTGCTTGTTGTAGGCGCATTACATAAACTACAGGGAAGTCTCCTTACAACTTGCTTTACATCAAAACCTGCTGTGTTGCATATTGGGCAAACTGATTGTATTTTTCTTAATAATTCAAGCGTAGCAAGTCTAATATTTTCCATGCGTATAGGATTAAGATGGGCCCGCATATCACTCTGCATGGTGACTTTTCCATCCCCAGAAATTTCAAAGAAGAAAATAAGCGCAGCCTCTAAGCAAGATTTTGTTGTGGCGTCTTTAAAAATATATGGCTTTTTGTTTTTATTGTTCCCTGCTTTTAAGATGATACCATTCTTTGGAAAGCCAATATTATCAACAAAGGTCATGGCTTCATCCAGCGTTGAAACTATCTCTTCCCGCACATTTGCAGCAAGAGATAGGTATTTTGCACTTATTTCTAATTGGTTTTTTCTATCAACTAGCAAAATAATTTCTGTGTTTAACGGAATAAAAGCACAATCAGGATGTGTATTAAAAGTACCTTCGCTTGCTATAGCAATTTCTGCATCTGGATACAATTCAAATGCTTTTAAAGTTTTTAGCAGAGCAGTTTTGTACTGCGTATCCGGTCTTTCAATTTCGCCACTAAATGTTCCAAACTCATCAGCATTCACTTTAATTGCGACGGCAATATCTAAGCCTAGCCCGTCTTTTAGAACAGGGCAATAACGCTTTCTTTATTATTTTTGGTAACTAACAAAGCTTTGCGATTGTAAAATAAATTAGCTGAATCTATCAATCAACAAACAATTTATTTAAAATAAGTAACAGGTATTTATTCAATAGTAGTTATGTCAATAAATCCATCCATTTTTACATTCAACCCTTTTTTTTCTGCAGAATCAAAAACCTTTTTGATTGAATCTTTTAATTTTTTTAAAGCAGCTATTCGTTTTTCAGAGTGAGACGCATCTTTACCAAATCTTTCAACGTTGCTAAATTTTTGCATGGAATGGTAATTAATTTTGCTGCTGATGAGTGAATAGATTACCTGTTGTGCTTCGCCGGGGGTAAATTGTCCGTCAATTAGTTTAAAACTTTTTGGTTGCTTCATATTATTTTAATGTTATTTAAGTGTTTGTATTATAGCTATACATATCGCTTTAGTTTTATTGATTGCAACGTTATCCTTTAACAACAACTGCACCTTCGGCTAAAATGATGTAAAATATTGCAACCGTAATTTTTTCATTCATTGTACAGTAATGACACAAAATTGTAGTCCTTTATTCATATACTTTCATTTATCTTTATTATATAAACCATAAATTATTCTTATGAATTTTACGCTCCAGCAACTAAAGATTTTTATGGCAGTTGTAGAGAACGAAAGTATTACCAAGGCATCTGAAGAATTACATATGACTCAACCTGCAGTATCTATTCAAATAAAAAATTTACAGGGGCAATTTGATATTACTTTAACAGAAATTGTTGGCAGAAAATTATATGTTACAGACTTCGGCAGAGAATTGTATCAGATAGCAGATAGAATTTTAAAAGAAATTGCCTCCATTAATTATCACACGCAGCGTTTTAAAGGTATTCTTTCAGGCAGGCTTAAACTATCTGTCGCTTCTACGGGCAAGTATGTAATGCCTTATTATTTAAAAGATTTTTTAAAGGCCAATCCAAATATTGATTTAGTAATGGATGTTACTAATAAAACCAAAGTGATAAAGAGCCTGGAGAACAATGAAGTAGATTTTTCTTTGGTATCGGTGCTGCCTGAAACGCTGGAAATAGAGCAGGAAATTTTGTTGCCTAATAAATTGTTTTTGACCTGCGCTTCAGATAGTGAAATTAAAATTTCGCAGCAATCCAGCAAAGCTGTGTTTGATAGCATACCACTCATTTACCGGGAAGAAGGCTCTGGAACAAGGGTTACAATGCAGCGTTATTTTCAAAAAGCCAATATTGTTCCGCATGTAAAACTGGAATTAACTTCAAGCGAAGCAGTAAAACAAGCTGTAATGGCGGGCCTGGGGTTTTCTATACAGTCTATTTTTAGTATTAAAAATGAATTGAAACAAAAGGAGATAAAAATTATTCCTGTAAAAGGTTTGCCACTGGTAGAAAACTGGAGGTTAATATGGTTGAAACAAAAAAAAATGTCAGAAGTGGCAAAAGCATTTCTTCTTTTTATTCGAGAAAATAAGCAACTGATTTATAAAAAAAACTTTTCATGGGTGGAGGAGTATGATAAATAGAAATTATTTAATACCCATTAATAGTTAAAGTAGGTTAATCTTATTTTGAAAGACTTTATAAGACCTTTAATTAATTGCGGTATTTTTGAAGCCGTTTATGAATTTTAGGATAATAAATCTGGCTTTATAAATGATAAGTTTCTTACAGATGTCAATTTATGTACAAAGCAAAAAATTTTCTTTCAAAGCTTGTTTATAATAAGTTTTTCTGGCAATTCTTTCTGGCCATTTTCATGCTGCTCATGGCTATTTTTTTTATACGCCATCAACATCTTGAGGTTTTACAGATACAGAAGCAACTTTCTAATTCAGTTACATCGTACATTATTATTGGTATTGCACTCACAGTTTTATATATACTTGCCCAGGCGCAAATGTATATTTACAGTTTTAAGGCGCTGCATAAAAAAATAAGTTTATTTACGGCATTAACTCTTTTTTTAAAAAGAAACCTCGTTAGTTTGTTTCTGCCTGCCGGCGGATTTACCTCACTTGCATTTTTTACAAACGAGCTGGAAGAGAAAGGTATTTCTAAATCAAAAATTTATCTCGCATCTACACTCTTTGGGTTTTGCAGTATTTTGTCAGTTGTGTTTGTAGCGTTACCTGTACTGTCGGTTGCGCTGTTAACTACGAAGCTTGGCCCAATAGAAATTTTAAGTTTTATTTTCCTCTTATTAATTACTTTTTGCCTTGCGGTATTTATTTATTCTATTTCAAAGAAGGGATGGGCGTACACTTATCTAGTAAAGTTTAGGCCATCGCTAGCTGCCATTTTAGAAGACATGGTAGAAGAAAAAATAAATAGACGACAATTTTGGAATACGCTTTTTGTTTCTATGTTTATTGAATTAATTGGTATAGCTCACCTGTATGTGTGTATGCTTGCACTAAATTATGAAGCAAGCATACCTGCTGCAATTATTGGCTATATTGTAATGGTCATTTTATTGATTGCTTCCCCTTTTTTACGTGGGCTTGGTACAATTGAAGTTTCACTGACATTTATTTTACAGCAATTTGGTTTCCCAATAATTGCTGCAGCTTCCATAACATTACTGTTTCGGTTTTTCGAATTTTGGCTTCCATTGGCAGGCGGCATTATCAGTTTTATAACAAAAAAAAATAACCTTGTTTTACGGGTTTTACCTGCTTTTATAATATTAACACTTGGTATTATAAATGTAGTGTCTGCATTAACACCTGCTATAGAAACCAGGCTTAGATTAGTTGAAAATTTATTTCCAAAAGATATTGTGGTTATCAGTAATGCACTCGTTTTAATATCTGGCTTAATCCTTATTTTAATCAGTATTTTTTTACTGCAAGGATCTAAAAGAGCATGGTATGTGGCTTTATTGCTTACAGGGTTTAGTATTATAGCTAACCTTGTTAAGGCTATAGATTATGAGGAAGCTTTGTTTGCATTTATTGCAGCATCGTCCTTACTTTATACAAGGGAAAATTATAAGTTAAGGCCTCAGGTAAAAATTATTAAGGTAGGGTATCAGGTTTTTTTGTCTGCTATTTTTGCTTTGTTAGCCTATGGTGTGCTCGGCTTTTATTTTATGAAAAAACGACACTTTGGTATTGATTTTACTTTTTTAGGATCTGTAAATGCAGTACTTAAAGTTATGTTTTTTATTGATGATAAAGCACTTGTACCACTTACAAAATTTGGTGTAAATTTTGAAAAATCTATTTACCTCGCAAGCGGTTCTGTATTACTTTTTATTATTTACAGCTTAATTAAACCATATTTCAATAAGCCTTACAACTCTCCTGCCGATTTTACTGATGCTGAAGAACTGCTTAAAAAAAGTGGTTCTTCAGCCTTGGATTATTTTAAAACCTACCCCGATAAATTTATTTTTTTTAACGAAGCACGTAACGCATTTATAAGTTTTAAAGTTACCAGGCATTTTGTAATGGTTCTCGAAGACCCTGTAGCGGAAAATATTGCGGACAAAATTGCCATTATAAAGCTGTTTGAAGAACGATGTAAAGACAATGGATTTATTACAGCATATTATCGTGTGCCTGAAGAATCTTTGCCGATGTATGCAACACTGAAAAAGAAATATCTGCCAATTGGCGAAGAGGCGGTACTTGATCTGAATATGTTTACGATGGACGGTGGTAAAATGAAAGCAACACGCAGTGCTATTAACCGACTTACAGCTGAGGGATTTATTTTTAAAGTAAATCTTCCTAACCAGAAAGAAGGATTTTTACAAAAGCTCGAAAAGGTTTCAGACAACTGGCTAAAAGATCTTAACCAAAATGAAGTTGCATTTACCCAAGGTGTATTTGATAAAAGTATTTTAAAAGAGCAAACCATTATTACCATTGAAGATGGTGAAGAAAAAATTTATGCATTTTTAAATTTAGTTAAGGATTATGCTCCTGGTGAAGCAACGTATGATTTGATAAGAAAAGAAATAGATGCCCCTAATGGTATACTTGATATGTTGCTAGCCAAAACCTATATTTATCTTAAAGAAGAAGGCTTCACAAGCGTAAACATGGGCTTAGCACCATTGTCGGGAATTGAAGGAGTAAACTTAACCCAAAAAACAATTAAGTATGCTTATGAAAATTTAAAGGCATTTGCGCAGTTTAAAGGGCTCAGAAAATACAAGGAAAAGTTTTTTCCTGAATGGAAAAAGAAATACCTGATTTATAGTCACCATTATCATTTGTTGCAGGTACCCCGTGCATTAAAACGAATTTCAGAAGGTAATTAATTACAGTGCTGTAATTATAGTAGTTACAACTTTATTTACATCATTATTAAATTTATGCGAACCTGGCAACAAAATTCTTCTTATATTTTTCTTTGAGGCAATAGCATTATAAACAGTTTTATCTCCTTCCTCACCAAAAATGCACAACACTGGTGCAGAAATTTTGTTTAATTCAGGTAATGTTTGATAAGCGCCTTGATTGTTTTCAATGCCTAATAAATCAGAAAACTTTATAGTAAAATCTGTTGCGACGGATGGTGAAAGTAATATAGCTGATACAAATTTTGGATGGATATTTTTAGGCAATCTATTTGCTAAATAAATAGCCGCATCTGCACCAAATGAATAACCAATCAGCGAAAAATCTTTTTTATGATACAGCGCTAAATAATAGCTAATTATTTCCCCTGCATCTTTTGCAATTTGGTCGGGTGTTTTTTGTTTCCAAAAATACTTGCGTGAGTTAAAGCGAATAATTGTGTAACCTTTTGTGCCAAGTTGGTCACATAAATTTTCGGTAAAATTATTAATGCCGCCATCTCCCGAAAAATAAAAAATCAGTCTTTTATTTCCTGTAGTATTTATTATTGATAGTGGAAAACGATCTTCTATACTTTGTGCAACAGTGTTTAACGATAACACCACCGTAAATAAGCAAATTAAAAATGATTTCATAAGTTGAGTTTACACTATAATTAAACTAAGAACTAAATATTTTTAAAATGAAGGCCCAGCATGCCTGATATACCATGTGGGTTAACATCTAGCGAATTAAAACTCATTTTGTACCCTTTTACACCGATACCCGTAACGAGGTTTATCCTTTTTAAAATGGGATACCGCAGACCACCTCCCATATATAAAAAAATACCTTTTTCTCTAACGCTTGTTTTAATATTTGGTGAATCATCGCTTGCTCGGTGGTAACGATTAAAAGATAAACCAACTGAACTTTCTGCAAAAAAATCAAATCTGCCGGCTTTATTAAAATGATATTTTGCGTTACCAAAAAGCGGAAAAAATTTTAATTTATACAATACAAAACCATTGTCGTGATGAATTGGAGTAAAGGCAGTTTCTATGCCTACTCCGGCTTCAAATCTTTTATTCAGTGTTTTGCTTACAGTGAAGGAGCCTGAATAAAATAAGTTCCCATGGGTAGATCTCATACTTTCAAACAAGGGAGTAAACATCAGTTGCTGCTTAGCTACTGTCTTATTTTGTGCATTCGTTGTGACGCTTAAATAAAAAAAACATAAGAATATTAAATAACACTTATACATCAGCAGTTGGTTAGTTTGATAAATTTTGTGGCCTTGCCAAGAATCGAACTTGGATCTGGAGCTTCGGAAACTCTTATACTATCCATTGTACTACAGGGCCCATTGTGAATAATTCTGCAAAAATATCTAACTATTTTTACTGAACATCATTTTCCAAAATTTACAATATTGGTTCCAAATATTTTTACCGCAATGGCAAGCAATATAACACCAAAAAACTTTCTAACCACAAGCAAGCCATTTGGTCCGAGTGCACGTTCTATCCACTTTAAAGAACCCAATACTAAAAATATAACTACACAGTTTATTAGTATACCCAATAAAATATTAACATCGCCATAATTTGCTTTTAGCGACATAATAGTCGTGAGTGTGCCGCTTCCTGCAATTAGTGGGAAGGCAATGGGCACCACGCTACCGGTTTTGTCATTGTTTTCTGCTTTAAAAAAATCAAGTCCCAATACCATCTCGAGCGCAATAATGAATATTACAATACTACCTGCTACCGCAAAAGATTTTACATCCAACCCCATCAGGTTTAAAAACTGCTTACCAATAAATAAAAACAAAATCATTAGCGAGCCAGATGCAAAAGTTGCCTGCGCATTGTTTATTTTACCACCCATTTTTGCCTTCAGCGAAATTAGAACCGGTGCATTGCCCAACATATCTATCACTGCAAACAGTGTAAATGTTACGGTAATTATTTCTCTAATGAGTATATGCCCAAAATCAAACATATATGCTGTCTTTTTGCAAATATAGAAGGTTAATGTACCATACCTGTTATCTGCAAAATATTTAAACTAATTACAATACAGGTTATGCAAATAGTTTACATCGATTTGTGAAATTAAAAACTCGTGTCCGTAGCATTTTTATGTCAGTTAATTACCTGCAAAACCCAATGTTAACCCAGCAGTAAAAGTTTGCAATACACTTGGGTTGAAAAATCGATTGCCTTCTGCATTAAGGTCATTGCCGAGGCTGTAATTTTTATTAAAACTGTGCATCATATTTATAAAAATATTTGCCTTTACCTTTTTTACTACCTGCTCTGTTCCAAGTTTTACAAACAACAAATTGTATGCTTTGGCGTAAAAACTATTGGCATCATTTAGCGGAATTCTGTCAGTGTAAGTGTAAGTAAAGTTTGCGTAAAATGCAGCAGTAGTGACTACATCTGCCATAAGTGAAAGCGTTAGGGGGGTATTGCCTGTAACTTTGTTGCCATCAAATATCAGTGTGCCTCGTTTGTAATCTTTAAACCTCGCCTTTACAATGTTGCCATTAAATTGCAACTGCATTTGTTGCACAAAGCCTACCGTTTTTTTTATCGGATAAGCATTAAAGGAGTATTCAATACCATGTTGCACTGTATTGCCTGCGTTCACAAAAAAATCAGCACCGCTGGCATCTTTGCGTACTACAATGGTATTGTTAAGAGCTGTTTTATAAATGGCTATATCTGCAAACAAAAGGTTTTTTATCAACGTTATTTTTGCTCCTGTTTCGTAACATGTGCTGGCTTCTGCTTTTAATTCTTTATTAAATATACCGTTGCTTGCATGTATTTCATCAATGGTTGGGGGCGAATAGCCTCTGCTATATGATGCGTAGACTGTTCCAATTTTTAATTTTCTTTGTAATGCAATGCGGGGTATAAATTGTGGTGTAAAACCAGCGCTTGTTGGTGTTTCAGCCGGATACAATCTGTTGAATCCATACTTAAAATAGTTGTAACTCAATCCCCCGGTGATGGTATAATGACTAGCAACCTTGTAGCCTGCCTGCATAAAAACGTTTAGTTGATTTACTTTTATTTTATCGTGGTATTGCACAGTGTCCTTTACTCCGAGCCTGTTGCCATGTGTTGTAGTGTTTATAAAACTGTGTTGCAACTCTGTACCCACAACAGCGGTTAATTTGTTCTTTTCAAAATTAAAACTTGTTCTTGCACCAGATCCTCTTTCATATTTCTTCTCATAATTTCTAATGGCAGGATTTTTAAAATCGGTATAACTAAAATAGGCACCAATAGTATTTTTCCAGTATTTGTTAATCGTTATTACATCGGCAACTGATGCATATATGGTACTTAAATACAGTGCAGCTTTTTGTGCAACCGCACTTTTAAACAATGCAGTTGCTGGCCTTGCCTGTCTTGGGTTTGCATCAACCTGTGCAGTTGTTAAACCGCCTGGTGTTTGGTAAAATAAATTGCTGTAATAAGTTGTAGCAGTAATGGTATGTCTCTCATTTGGTTGATACGAACCTGTATAACCTGCCACATCCCGTCTCATTGCAGATTGCTCCCTGTAACCATCAGCCTGCTGGTGGGCAATGGTAAAAGCATGGTTTGTCTTTTTGGTAGAAAAGTGGTTCGTTGCACTTGCTGTAAAAAGTCCATAACTACCTCCTGTTACTTGTATAGAAGTACCTGGTTTCTGCACGTCATCATTCCGCATTAATACCACTCCGCCGGTGCCTGCACCATACATGCTACCGCCCGGCCCTTTGATAATTTGCACAGTGCCAAGGAGCGCAGGTGCAAGCTGGTTAAAATAAGTATTGCCACTGGCATCTGTTATAGGCAAATCATTCAAATACATTTTTACGTTTCTTACCCCAAAGGTTGAACGTAGTAAGTTGCCTCTGATATTGAGGCGATAACTACCAGGGCTCCGCTCATCCATTTTTACGCCGGGTACTGTATTAAACGCCGCAGTAAAAGATTGCTGGTCGTATTTATCAAGACTTTTTTTATTTATGATTGAAATAGCTGCTGTTGCATTTGCCACAGTGCTGTTTCTACCAAATACAGTTACCATTTCTTCAGTACCTACCTCTGTTACTTTTGTGAGCGTAATTGTTTTATAAATGTTTTTTACAACAAGGCTGCGTTTTGTAGTGTAATCTAAAGCGCTTACTATAATGACGACAGAATCTGTTGCCTGCTCAAATGAAAGTTTGCCTGCGGCATCTGTAATGCCAAATAGCATTGTTTTTTCATTGGTTACAACAACACCTGGTATTGCGACACCCGTTTCATTTGTAACCTTTATAGAAAAAAGTTGCTGACAATAACCGGTATTTGCCATCAAAATCAACGATATCAAAATCACTAGTTTATTCATATTCATTTAGTACAGATTAATTATCGCAGTACTCTCCATCAGTTTAAAAAACGGTTCACTTTATAAATTCCTTATCTTCAAATGATGAGCAAAGTTAAATTAAACCTTTTCGATTTTACCATGATCATGGTAAGTCTTGTAATAGGAATGGGAATTTTTAGAACACCAGCAAATGTTGCAGCTACATCTCCCTCATCTTTTCTCTTCTTTTTAATTTGGATAACCGGCGGTGTCATCGCAATTTGTGGCGCACTTACTTATGCAGAAATTGGCAGTAGGTTTCCGGTCACAGGCGGTTATTACCGTATTTTTTCGTATGCTTATCATCCCTCTATTGCCTTTGCTGTTAACTGCATTATTTTAATATCCAATGCAGCATCGCTTGCAGGTGTTGCACTCATTGGTGCCGAGTATATTATTAAAGTGGTAATGCCCAATGCCGCCAATGCGCAGCAAGTGCAAATTATTATTGCAATATCGTCTATCATTATTTTTTATGCGGTAAACCTGGCTGGTTTAAAAATGAGTGCCCGTACCCAAAACGTGCTCACGCTGATAAAAATCGGTCTTGTACTTTTGCTGATTTTACCAATATTTTTTTATACCGGTCCTGATGAGATTAGTGTAGTATCAAAAACAATCTCCAGCCCTTTGCTGCGGGAATATATTAAAGCATTTGGGTTAGGGTTAGTAGCTGTAAGCTTTACCTATGGCGGCTACCAGCAATCCATCAATTTTGGTGAAGAAGTGAACAATCCAGCTAAAAATATTCCGCGGGGCATTATTGCCGGGCTACTGGTCATCATCATTTTATACTTATCAGTAAACTATGCCTACGTTAAAGTAATTGGTTTTAGTACACTAAAAACATCTACCAATATTGCAGCAATAATGGCGGGTCATTTATTTGGCAGCGCTGCCGGTAAAATACTGTCTGTACTGCTTTTTTTAAGTGTGCTTGCTTATGTAAATGTATTGCTAATGGCAAACCCAAGGGTTATGCAGGCCATGAGTGAGGAAGGTATGTTGCCAAAAGCTTTTGGCAGAAGGCGCATAAGTACCAATGTGCTTTTTACATCGCTCAGTGTATTTGCCAGCCTTTGTGTACTCATTGTTTTTTGGGCAAAAACTTTTGATGAGATTTTGAGCTTCACCATTTTTTTAGATTGTTTTGGTATGGTATTATCTGCCGCCACTATTTTTAAGTTGAGAAGAGAAACTGCACATTTAGATGGTACGGGTATTTATAAAATGAAATTGTTTCCGTTAATGCCATTGGTATTTATGGCAGCTTACACTTTTGTATTTGTTGTTATTTTTATTGATAAGCCACTAACAGGACTCACAGGGTTGGCGATACTAGCGGCATTTATTGGGCTGTATTTTTTGGTTGATATGTTGAAAAAAAGAAAGATGATTTCTTAAACCCTGACGGCGGTTGCAAACCCAGTTAGCGGTTAAAACTGATGTACTTTATAAACCTAGTCATTGGTTAAAGCCTTTATGTTAGTAATAAAATCACAAGCGGTTTTAAAAAGCGTCCAATACAAAACAACAAATTAAAATATAGCGGATAGAAAAATCATCTCTTAACAGCTTTTCAAACTTAACAATATGGATGTTTCTCACATTATAAACGAACTTGGCGAAGAAAGAGAAAACTATTTCAACGCGGTTGCGCCACCCATTATACAAACCAGCAATTTTGTATTTAATACGGTCAATGAAATGCGCAATGCCTTGCGGGATGAGTACAGTACTTATTTATACAGCCGTGGCAAAAACCCAACGGTAGATATATTGGCAAAAAAGCTGGCCGCCCTTGATGGCGCAGAAGATTGCCTTGTTTTTAACAGTGGTGCAGCAGCCATTTTTGCAGCGGTTTTGGCAAACGTAAAAACCGGTGACCACATCATTAGCGTAAAAGAACCTTACACATGGGCAAATAAAATGTTTACAGAAATACTGCCGAAGTTTGGTGTTACTACAACGTTTATTGATGGTAGAGATGTCAACAATTTTGAAACTGCAAGAACAGCTACCACGACTCTTATATATTTAGAAAGCCCTAATAGTTGGTCTTATAACCTGCAAGATTTAAAAGCCGTTGCAGATTTCGCAAAACAGCACAACATCATTACTATCTGCGACAACAGTTATTGCACACCACTTTACCAGCAACCCATTGCGCTTGGTATTGATCTTTCCTTACAATCTGCCACGAAATACATTAGTGGGCACAGCGATACAATAGCAGGCGTACTTAGTGGGAGCAGTAAAATGCTAAAGCGTATTTTTAAAAGTGAGTACAATAATATTGGTAGCGGCATACAGCCATTTAATGCTTGGTTGCTGCTGCGTGGTTTACGCACATTACCGTTAAGGCTTGAAAAAATTACAGCTTCCACTCACACCATCGTCAACTATTTAAAAACAAATAACAAAGTAGAAGAAGTAATTTTTCCATTTGACGAGGCCTTTCCTCAACTTGAACTTGCGCACCAACAAATGAGTGGGGCTTGTGGGTTGTTTACAATTGTTTTAAAGGAAATTGACTTACCGAGCATTGAAAAATTCTGCCAGATACTAAAGCACTTTAAAATGGCAGTAAGTTGGGGTGGGCATGAAAGTTTGGTTATTCCACGCTGTGCCGGTATTAAAATAGCTGCGTTTAACAGCCAGTTAAAAGAACATAGAATGCTGCGCTTTTATGTCGGTTTAGAAACTCCCGAATACCTAATCAATGACTTACAGGTAGCTTTTGCTACAATACCTTAGTAATAATCCCACACCATATAATAATTTATCGGAATATACGTCTACAAAAGAATAGCAAAAATGCTATAGCATGTAAAAAACAGTTGTGTTATTTTTAACATTCTGAAAACCTTAAAAAACCAACAGCTATGAAGAACACCGCAAAGAAGCACTTTTCTTTAAGTGTCATTACAAAATCTTTCAGCAGATTATTTAGAGAGATTTTTTTTACAACCAGCAATGAAGACTTTAAAAGACTAAAAAACTTTATCTGCTAATTTATTTTTAGTCTTTATACTTTTAACACGTGATTTTGATGCGCTTAAAACGTGATGCCATTTCTTTTAACCGAAATTAATGGTTTATCCTTCAAACAAGGTTCATTTAAACGATCCATTTTCCGCTTATAAAAATACTTCTGGTTTTGTTTACACAAAGAATATTTTTGTATATGCGCCGTTTATTAATAATTGTCATTTTTATAAGTCTAAGTATTGTTTCGTTTGCCCAGCAAAAGTGGAACTTGCAGTCCATTGTTGATTATGCAATGGCAAACAACATAAATGTAAAGCTGCAAGATGTGCAGGCAAGAATTGCCGCCATCAACTTAAAGCAAAGCAAGCTTTCTCAGTATCCCAATGCAAACTTCAGTACCAACGCATCTGTTAACTCAGGTAACAATCAGGATCCTACAACCTTTAGCCGCATAACCCAAACCTTTTTGGTAGCAGGGCTTCAGTTACAGTCTAGCGCAGATATCTTTAACTTTTATAGTAAAAGAAATACT
>JBBRPX010000061.1:0-16795 GCA_038227505.1 Chitinophagales bacterium | reverse complement strand
GCCTTCACCACCAATAACTGCATTTACTTCCTTCATTTTATTTACCACATTCACTTCTCCTACTGCACTTGCAAAATATTCGCCGCCATGTTTTATGGTCACATCTTTTAATGCTCTTGTGCTACTCATATTGCTTACACTATTGCCTTTCGTGATGCCCAATAAATAGTCTGCAACTGCTACAAGCGTATACTCTTCGCCAAACATAGTTCCATCTTCACACACAAAGCAAAGCCTGTCCACATCAGGATCTACGGCAATACCCAAAGACGCTTTCTGCTTCACAACTTCTCTGCTAAGATCCAACAAATTTTCAGGCAACGGCTCAGGATTGTGTGCAAATTCTCCTGTTAGTGATTCGTTTAAAACTGTTACATTTTTTACACCGAGCTTTGCAAGCAATGCAGGCACTGCAATGGCGCCAGTTGAATTTACAACATCAATGACTACTGAAAAATTCGCCTCCTTAATTGCCTTAGCATCAACTGCTTTGTAGTCGAGTATTTTCTCAATATGAGCTGTTAAGGTTGTGTCATCAGTTGTGATATTTCCTAGCTGATCAACTGTAACAAAATCAAAATTTTCAGTGGCAGCAATTTGTAAAATAGTTTCGCCTTCTGCACCACTTATAAACTCACCTTTGTTGTTTAATAATTTTAATGCATTCCACTCCTTTGGATTGTGACTTGCCGTAAGAATTATTCCACCATCTGCCTGCAATGAAACTACCGCCATTTCTACGGTTGGCGTGGTACTAAAACCTGTATCAATTACATCGATACCCAATGCGCTTAGTGTAGAAACTACAATATTACTCACCATTTTGCCACTTATTCTTCCATCTCTACCAATAACAACTTTCGTGTTTACTGCTTTTTTGGATGACTGTGTTTTAAGCCACATGCCATAAGCTGCTGTGAATTTTACAATATCCAGTGGTGTTAAATTATCATCAGGTCTACCGCCAATTGTTCCCCTTATACCCGAAATACTTTTTATTAATGCCATGACCTGTTACTGTTTTTGAGAGTGGACAAAGTTAATGATTACATTAGATTTCGTATGCCTGAATTAGAAATGGGTATAAGAAAAAGATGAAAAAAGAAACGCTGTTGAGCATCTACGCCCGATAGAAGCGTCTATACTTTTTGTTAGCCAACGGCTTAGAAAAAAACACCTGCTTGCCGGTAGGCAAGTAGTAGCTAATAGCGGGACCGAGGTTGAAATAAGACCAAAAAGCCGACGTTCCAAATAACAAATGTTCAAAAAAATATTGTTTACGTAAATCGTTACTTTTGCCAGATGCTAGATACTTGGTTTAAAGATTGGTTTAATTCGCCCTATTACCACAAACTTTATGCGCACAGAGATGAAACGGAGGCTGCGGCTTTTATTGATAAACTGATTGCTCATTTAAAGCCTGCAAAAGGTGCTAGAATGCTTGACGTGGCCTGCGGAAAGGGCCGACACTCTATGCAACTTGCAGCAAATGGATTTGATGTGACGGGCATTGATTTGAGCAAAGAAAGTATTGCATACGCTTTGCAAAATGAACGTGAAAATCTGCATTTTTACGAGCATGACATGCGTCTTCCTTTCTGGATAAATTATTTTGATATTGCTTTTAATTTTTTTACAAGTTTTGGCTATTTTAATTCACAGCGTGAACATGATAATGCAATACGAACCATTGCAACTTCCTTAAAGCCGGGCGGTATGATCGTTTTAGATTTTTTGAATGTTGGGTTTTCTGCACATCATTCAATTGCAGAAAGTTCTCAGACCATTGGAAGCTCTGAATACCATGTTAGCAAATGGTTTGACGATAAACATTTTTATAAAAAAATTGTGGTAGAAGATGCTGCACTTGCAAAACCATTACAATACACCGAAAAAGTTTCTAAATTTACGCTGAATGATTTTGAGAATATGTTTGCCAAACAAGGTTTAAAAATAAAGGAGATTTTTGGTGATTATGATTTTAACAAATACGATGCTAAAACTTCCCCAAGACTTATTATGATAGCCACTTTGGCGCTCTGATAATTTAGGGTTAGTTGTTCTATTTATTTTTATTGTTTATAAGCATCCATTTTGAAGTTTCATACATGGCGGAAGTTAACGCAGACATTTCTGTTTTAACAGAATCTACTTGAATTTTTGTAAGTACTAAAGCATTATTTGTAACGGGTACAAGTTCATCTTTCTGAATGCGAATATTTTTTCTATAAAAAAACTGATCGTTCACAATGCCGATCCAACCGGGGGCATGGTAAATAATAAATGCTGCATTTTGTTTTTTTGATGGATCTAGTAAATCTCTGCCTAATGTAGAATTTGTATAGGGTTGTGCCACCATGCCTGCAATTGTAGGCAATACATCAATCTGCGAAACTGCCTCTGTATGGAGTTTTGGCGTTAACAAAGATGGCGCATAAAATAAAAGTGGAATATGCTCGTCGGACAAACGTTGCTCGGTCCAGGCATTTGGATAAACGGCTGAGGCATTACCTTCAACACCATGATCGCCCATGAAAACAAAAATAGTATTATTAAAATAAGCTTCTTTTTTTGCCGCTTCAATAAACTTTTTGCAACAATAATCCGTGTAGGCAAAAGCATTGTATTCCTTTAAAGATTCAAACCCGTTTTTTAATAATTCCTCTTCCGAAATATTTTTCGGAATAAAATCCTTATCCTCTTCAGGCAAATTAAACGGACGATGATTATCTGCAGTTTGTATAATAGTAAAGAATGGCTTTGTTTGTTTTGCCATTACTTTATTGGCTTCTAAAAACAAATTTTTATCGCTGATGCCCCATACATTTAATTTTTCTGAAGTGTATTTTCCTTCTTCATAAATATTTACATTTTTTATGTTCTTCAAGAGTCCCTTAAAATTATTAAACTCACTTCGTCCGCCAATAAAACAATATTTATCATAACCTTCAAAATCGTTGATGATCGTGCGCTGGTTTACTGCTGCTTCGTTGCGGGTGGAAAATTTAGAAAGCTGTACATCCGGCGTCCCTGAGATTGTTGCAAATACGCCACGTGCAGCACCAAAAGTTGGAGAAAAACATCTGTTGAAAAAAATACCTTCCTTTGAAAGTTTATCAAAGTATGGTGTGCTGTTTAAAACATTGCCACTCATGCTGCTTTTGTACATGCTAAAACTTTCGCAGATAACGAGTACAATATTGGGCTTGCTTTCCAAAGCTTTACTACCCGGATTTATTAAGCGAGAATAACTACTCCTGTTTCCATTAACAATACCCAAAAAATTATTTATAGCAGGTCGATATTCTTTTGCTTTGGAATTAATGTCGGGCTGCCTAAAACGCAACGTTGTAAAAAAGTTTTGCATGGGGTTAAGTGCCAGATTACTCTTAAACTCATCGTTTAAATTAAATGCTTTAAAAAAGTTAAGCGGTTCTGTTGTAAAAAATCCGTAAACAAACCAACCCAAAATTAACAGAGCTGCCAGGTACCAGCGGCGACGGTAACCAAATTTGTGCACGTTCATATTTTTATCGACCACTACAACATGCGTTCTACGAAACATCCAGGTCATCATTAAAACCGCACCAAAAAGTCCCACTAAAATCCATAATATTGGATAACTCTGCCAAATCATTTGCATGCTTTCTTTTGGGTCTTCAGCAAAAATTAAGGCATCTGCATTTAGGCGAGCATTTATATAGGCGAACTGCCCAAAATCAGCTCCATAAAAAAACAACACCAACAATGTTATTATACCCAGATAACCCGACCAAAATCGTTTAGAAAACTCGTTGTAAAAGGGAGAAAACCTGGGTACTACAGAAAGAATAGCAATAGGTAAAAGCAAAAAAGCTATCCATCGCAAATCATATTTTAACCCCAGCCAAAAAGCAGGTAAAAGCTGAGACCAGTTTATATTTTTAGGCTTGAAGAAGCATACAGTGGCTACCCAAAACGCAGTAAAAATTAAAAGGTAAATTATAAAAAGTTTTATAATCCACTGTATAGTTTTTGGTACTCGACATCTAATGAACATCCAGTAAAAATAATGATTTAAAGTTTGGTAGCATATTTAGCTTGCTGTTACGACATCTTAAAAAGTCCATATTTTAAAATACAAAATATAGCTCTTACACCATCCCGCCAGCCAATTTTTTTTCCTTCAAGATAAGTTCTACCATAATAAGAAATGCCTACTTCATATATTCTAACATTAGGTATGCGAGCAATTTATTTTGTAACCTCGGGCTCAAAACCAAAACGCTGTTCCTTTAATTTTATCGATTTAATTATTTCTGCTCTAAACATTTTGTAACAAGTTTCCATATCACTAAGGTTTAGGTTAGCAAACATGTTAGATAACTGAGTTAAAAATTTATTACCTATTGTATGCCAGAAGAAAAGTATGCGATGAGGTTTGCCTCCCATAAATCTGCTGCCATAGACAACGTCTGCCACTTCATCTTCTAACGGCTGTAACAAAATTTTATACTCTTCAGGATTGTATTCAAGATCTGCATCCTGAATTACTATGTAATCCCCTGTCGCTGCTGCTATACCCGTATGCAAAGCTGCACCTTTACCTTTATTAACAGCGTGACTAAAAATATGAATTTCCTCCTGTGAATTTGCATTTTTATAATCTTCAACTGCCGCTACAGAATCATCTGTACTACAATCATTAACAACAATAATTTGCTTTGCAATATTATTTTGGAGCTGAACAGTTTTTATTTTGGCAAGCGTAACTGCAATGGTTTTTCCTTCGTTATAAACCGGAATAACTATGGAGAGTACTTTCATGCGGGGAATAATAAATTTATAAAACTGTTATGGTTTTTTGTAAATGTACACAAAACAACTTTAGCGTTTTTTTGCATTGAAAATTCATAATAGTATACCTTTTGTTGAACCATTATATTTGTACTTCAAACTTTGATGGTGTTTAAATGCTAAAGAAACTTCTTGAAATTGACCGTTATCTTTTTTTAAAAATAAACAAAGACTGCAGCAACAGCTTTTTTGATACAGTAATGCCTTTTTTTAGAGAACCCAAATTTTGGGCTCCTCTTTATCTTTTTATTTTACTGTTTATAATTTTTAATTTTGGGAAAAAAGCAGTTTGGTGGACAGTTGGCGCCATCGTTACTGTTGCACTTACTGACTCAATTAGTAGTAAAATAATAAAACCAATTTTTGCAAGACCTCGACCGTGCATGGATCCTGATTTTTCTTCTCAGGTAAGGTTAGTGGCAAGCTATTGTGGCGGTAACGGAAGTTTTACATCCTCTCACGCAAGCAATCATTTTGGACTTGCGATGTTCTTTTTTGTAACCTTGCAACACATCGCACCAAAGTATATGAAATACTTTTTTTTATGGGCTGCATTAATATGTTTTGCGCAAATGTATGTAGGTGTCCACTACCCATCTGATATTATTGGAGGGGCGTTATTAGGCATATTTACAGGGAATTTTATCGGAAAATTCTATAACAATAAAAACGGATTGCTGCAAGCTTCACTTTAATTATGAAAAAAACTTTCCTCTATTTTATTCTCTTTTTAATTCCTGTTTACATCATTGGTTTTGGTATAGATATTATGGATATCGATGCATCGCAATATGCCGAGATGAGCAGAGAGATGAGTAACAGTAATAGCTACCTTCATGTATTTGAACTTGGAAAAGATTATCTGGACAAACCGCCGCTGTTGTTTTGGGTTACGTCTATGAGCATAAATTTATTTGGTGCTAATAATTTTGCATATAGGTTACCTTCTTTCTTGTTTGCTTTGTTCGCTTTGTTTTCAACCTACCGGTTTGCGCTACTTTATTACAAAAAAGAAATTGCAGCACTGGCTGCGCTGGTATTAGCATCTTGCCAGGCTTTTTTCCTTATTAATCATGATGTAAGAACCGATACCATTTTAATGAGCTGTGTTATTTTCAGCGTATGGCAATTGGCAGCTTGGCTATTGCATAAAAAAACTATAAATTTCGTTTTGGCATTTGTTGGAATAGGTTTCGGTATGCTTGCAAAAGGTCCGATAGCATTGATCGTTCCTATTTTAGCATTTGGCACTCACTTTTTACTTACCAGAAATTTTAAGGCAATTTTTAAATGGCAATACTTGCTGGGTATTGTAATTATTGCAATTGTTTTGATACCGATGTCGATTGGTTTGTATACTCAATTTGATCTTCATCCAGAAAAAATTGTAAATGAAAAAACGGGTGTCTCAGGATTAAGGTTTTTTTACTGGACACAGAGTTTTGGCCGCATTACCGGTGAATCTGTTTGGAACAACAACAGTAATATTTTCTTTCTCTTTCAAAATATGTTATGGTCTTTTTTACCATGGATCGTCATTTTCACAATGGCATTGTTTTCAGAATTCAAATTGCTGATCAAGCAAAAATTTAAAATTTTACCAAATGCTGAATGGATCTCTATGGGTGGTTTTACACTTGGGTATCTTGCCTTAGGTTCCAGCAAATACCAGTTGCCGCATTATATTTTTGTTGTGTTTCCATTTGCAGCCATCATAACTGCTAAATTTTTATATAATCTCTACAATGAAGAACATCTAAAGTTGAGAATTATTTTAGAAAAAAGCCACTTTGTTGTTTTCAGTTTATTGCACATTGCGTTGTTTATTCTATTATCCTATAGTTTTCCCGCACCAATATGGCTGATTGTCTGTTATGCTGCGTTATTGATTGTATATTATTTCTATTTCACAAAAAAACACATTTCTTATTATCTGGTAAAGCTTTCAGTCGGAAGTTTTCTACTGATAAATTTATTTTTAAACAGTTGGGTTTATCCTGCGTTGCTGCAATATCAAGCCGGTAATACAATTGGAAGGTTTATTAAACAAAATAATTTACCACTTGCAAATACATTTATTTATCAGGAAAAAATTTGGCACTCCATACATTATTACAGCAATGAAATAATCAACCATAAAGACACTTTAAGCCAAATAATAAAAGGCGATTATATTATTTTAAAAGAAGCGAGATTAAATGATATTATAAATGCCGGTAAAAATTTTGATGTTATTTATAAAGCACCCACTTATGGCGTGAGTAGATTAAAAATAAAATTCTTAATTCCGAGTAAGAGAGGCGAACTAACTGACAATTGTATTATTTTAAAAATAAAATAGCGATTAGGTTCATCTTTATATCTTTACAACAGTAACATACAAATATTTTTTAATAAGATTTTCGTCACTATGGCTGCTGTTTTTATACTTTTTCTTTTGATATTACTAAATGCGCTTTTTGTAATGAGCGAAATTGCTCTAGTAAGTGCACGCAAAGGCCGGTTGGAAGGAATGGCTGCAAAGGGAGATGAAAAGGCCAAAGCAGCATTGGAACTTGCTAATAACCCTGAAAAATTTTTAAGTACTGCTACAATTGGAATTACGTTGATAGCAATCTTAACGGGTGTTTATGCGGAGGATAAATTCAGCAAATTACTAGCGCCGTATTTTGAACAGATTACATTTACACAAAAATATGCAAGCGGTATTGCAACAACTGTTGTTGTAATATTAGTGACATTTTTATCTATCATTTTTGGCGAATTGATTCCCAAGAAATTTGGATTATTGCGAGCGGAAAAAATTGCAAGGAGCATCGCCATTCCAATGAATTTTCTTTCTACATTGATGCATCCTTTCGTATGGTTTTTGTCAGGTATTACAAATATAATTTTCAAAATATTTAATATAAAAAAAGCAACTGATAGTGCTGTTACGGAGGAAGAAATTAAAGCGATGATATCTGAAGGAAGTGAACATGGCTCAATTGAAGAAGACGAGAAGGATATTATAGAAAGGGTTTTTCATTTAGGCGACAGGAATATTACTTCCTTGATGACGCACCGCACAGATATCGTTTGGTACGACGTAAAGGATACGCTTACCGATATTAAAAATAAGTTTGGCGATATTATCTACAGCACTTTCCCTGTGTGTGATGGAACGGTGGATAATATTAAAGGCATTGTTTACGTAAAAGATTTGCTCAAAACCAATGCCGACAAGCCACTAAGTGATATTATGAAGCCGGCATTATTTGTTCCTGAAAATAATTCAGCGTATCAATTGCTGGAAAAATTTAAAGGTACAAGAATCCATTCGGCCTTTATCGTAAATGAATACGGCACATTAGAAGGAATGATTACGCTGAATGATATACTGGAAGCAATTATAGGAGACGTACCACAAACCGGACAAGAAGAATACGAAATTATTAAAAGAGATGATGGCAGTTTTTTAATAGATGCACAAATTGGCTTTTACGACTTCCTAAGTTATTTTGAAAGAGCAGACTGGATGAATGAAGGCGAACATGAATTTGATACACTTGCCGGTTTCGTTTTGCACGAATTAGAACATATTCCCACCACTGGAGAAAAATTTGAATGGAGAGATTTCAGTTTTGAAATTATCGATATGGATGGTCAGCGAATAGATAAGATTTTAGTGGTCGTTTCTGAAGAATTAAAAGAGGAAATGGAAGATTAAATTTCCTTGTTTTAAAATTGCACAGTTACTTTATTGTCTTTACCTGCTAATTTTGCACTTTTTCTTTCGCCCCCCACAGTTATATGAACAAGGTTCATTTGTTGTACATTATATTCCAATAGTACATTATCGGTTACTTCAATTTTTTTAGGGATTGAAATATTATCGGCCTGATAATAACTATAAATACCTTCCTCAATTTTTTCAAATCCCAAATATTTCAACGAAATTATTTTTCCATCTACGGTTATTTTTAAATGCCTTTGCACATAATCATTCACCAGCTTATCCATAGCGGATTTTACTTTCTCGTCTAATAAATCCACATGCGTTTTATATTCTGCCCGAAGGGTTTTCTCAAAATCGTCTGTAAAAATTTTACAGCTAACCTCGAGTGTTTTATCTTTTGCATTGTGTTCAATTTCAGTCACACTAACAAATATTGGATGATGTATATTTCCTAAGTGCGGCAACCACATTAATGATACAAACAACCACTTAAATAATATCCCTGTCATTTCTTATAAAAAATTAATGATATCAAATACATTTGACTTTAATCTACACAAACATAACTCAAAGTATTAAAGCTTACTGCCTGCATGAACGATTTAGCATTTTATTTTAAAGAAGGCTGGCAACACATCATTAGTTTTAATTCCCTCGATCACCAACTTTTTATTATTGCACTTTCCGCTATTTACATTTTAAAAGATTGGAAAAAAGTATTGGTTCTAGTTACTGCGTTCACCCTAGGTCACTCTCTTACACTTGCATTAAGTATTTATGATATAATCAGAGTTGATGAAAAATGGGTAGAATTTCTCATTCCAATCACCATTATTATCACAGCAATATTCAATTTCTTTATAAAAGATTATAATAAAAATGGATTACAGCTCAATTATTTCTTTGCCCTTTTTTTTGGTTTTATACATGGGCTCGGTTTTGCTAACAGCATTAGGTTTATGTTGGCAAATGATCAAAAAATTGGGCCGGGTTTGTTAGGCTTTAACCTTGGTTTGGAAGCTGGTCAAATAATATGCGTTACAATAATTTTATTAGCTTCTTATTTAGCTATAGATGTTTTAGGGCTAAAGAGGAGACGGTGGATTTATATTTTAAGCATTGCAACAATTATATGGGCGGTAAAATTTGCTGTTGAAAGATTTCCATAAAAATATATCTTTACGCTTACCATATTCTTATAACTAAATAAACAATTAATGAAAAAAATCTTTCTTCTAATTCTGCTAAGCACGGGCATATTCTTTTCCTTTGCGCAGGATATTCAAAACAACCCAGGTAGTAACCATGGCAACCGATTTGAACAGTTGGGAACTATACTTCCAACGCCAAATGAGTATCGCACTGCGAGTGGTGCGCCGGGACCAAAATATTGGCAACAGCGTTGCGACTATGATATTACCTGTGAACTTGATGAACCTAACAGAAAAATCACCGGAAAAGAAACCCTTACTTACTATAATAATTCACCTGACAATCTTACTTATTTATGGCTTCAGTTAGATGAAAACGAACACAGCTCTGTAAACAACTCAGGTTATCAAACGAGTAATACAATGCCAAAGTCGTTAAATACTGAGGATCTTGAAAGGTTGCGTACAGGCAAACTTGACAAAGAATACGGCGATAACATTACAAAAGTTACAACTGCACTTGGGGCTCCCTTAAAATATACCATCAACAAAACAATGATGAGGATTGAGTTGCCTCAAACACTAAAGCCTGGCCAGCAGTTTGTTTTTAAAATCGACTGGAATTATAATATTATAGAGCGCACCAAATATGGTGGTCGCGGCGGTTTTGAATATTTCCCTGAAGATAAAAATGATCTTTATACAATCACTCAATGGTATCCAAGATTATGCGTGTACAGTGATTTTCAAGGCTGGCAAAACCACCAGTTTGCCGGTAGTGGCGAGTTTGCATTGACGTTTGGAAATTTTAAAGTTGCTATGACGGTACCTGCAGACCATGTTGTAATGGGCACAGGAGAATGTCAGAATTACCAACAGGTACTAACTCCTGCACAATTTGGCAGATGGCAAACTGCTCAAAACGGAAAAGATGTTACAGAAGTTGTAACGCTGGCTGAAGCAAAAGCAAGAGAATTAAAAAAAGAAACCAATAAAAAAACTTGGATTTTTAAGGCTGAAATGGTGCGTGACTTTGCGTGGGGAAGCAGCAGAAAATTTGTATGGGATGCAATGCCGGCATACGTAGAAGGCAAAAAAGTAATGTGCATGAGTGCTTATGGCAAAGAGGCTTATGGATTGTATAGAAAATTAAGCACCAAAGCTGTTGCACATACTATAAAGAGTTACTCAAAGTTTACGATTCCATATCCGTATCCTGTAGCACAAAGTATTGAAGCTGCTAATGGAATGGAGTATCCAATGATTTGTTTTAATTATGGTCGTACAGAAAAAGACGGTACTTACAGCGAGGCAACAAAAATTGGAATGCTGGGTGTTGTTATACATGAAGTTGGTCATAACTTTTTCCCGATGATTATAAACAGCGATGAGCGCCAGTGGACATGGATGGATGAAGGTCTAAACTCTTTTTGCGAATATTTAACGGAAGAATTGTATGATAATAAATTCCCTGTAAGCAAAGGACCTGCATATAAAATTGTTGACTACATGAAGCTTCCTAAAGACCAGTTGGAACCAATAATGACTAACAGTGAAAACATTATACAGTTTGGTCCAAACGCTTACAGCAAGCCTTCTACAGGCTTAAATATTTTAAGAGAAACAATTATCGGCAGAGAGAATTTTGATTATGCTTTTAAGGAGTATGCAAGACGTTGGGCATTTAAACATCCTACACCTGCGGATTTATTTAGAACAATGGAAGATGCGAGTGCCGAGGATTTAGACTGGTTTTGGCGGGGATGGTTCTATAATACTGACCCTTGCGATATTTCATTGGACACCGTTAAATGGTCAAATCTAAGCCTTGAGGCATCAACGACTGCACCAAGAACGACGGCATTTACAACCACTCAGGCTGTTGGAAAGCCCCAAGTAAATGCTTTTGAAGACATTTCGAAAATAAGAAACAGAGAAGATAAAAACATTCTATTTGCAACTGATGCAGATACTAGCTTAAGGGACTTTTATTGGAGGTATGATAGAGATTTAGTTAAGGTGGATAACACTCCTTTTACAATAACAACCGCACCTCCAGCTATTGACACATTTACTACCCGGCAAAAACAGGAAATCGCAGGAAATAAAAATATGTACGAACTAACTTTCAGCAATAAAGGAGGTTTGGTAATGCCTATAATTATAGAATGGACTTTTAAAGATGGTAGCAAACAAATAGACAGAATACCGGTACAAATTTGGCGCAAGAACGAAAACAGGGTCGTAAAAACTTTTATAAAAGACAAAGAAGTAGCTTCTATAAAACTAGATCCAATGCGTGAAACTGCGGATATAAATGAAAAAAACAATGTTTGGAATATAGACGCTGAACCATCAAAATTCCAATTATTTAAGTCGAGAGGTGCAGGAAATGCGAGAGGTGCCAGCAATGGTCAAGGTAATCCAATGCAGAAAGAAATAAAATAAATACAGTTTTAAAAATAAGAAAAAGTCTGACTCAAATTAATAGAGTCAGACTTTTTTTTAAAATAAATTAATTTAATAAGTTCTCGATAACAATTTGATAAGCAATTTAAAACACTAGATGAAACCCACATTAAAATAATTAATTTGTATTTTTTTAAAAAAAAATAAAATTTTTGTTTATTCAAATATAAGACTATAAGTTTGCAGCCTGCCGAAATCCACTCGGTTTCCAATATCCTTTCGAAGCGTCGCTTATCCCAGTTTTTTAGGTCTAACCAAATCCACATTCCTATCTCTTTAAAGTTGCAGCTATTTGAATGCACATTTTCTAGTGTACCATTAATTAATTTTATTTCTTAATCACACACAAAAAAATTTGTATGAAAAAAATTCTATTTTCTCTTAGTATGCTCTTTCTAGGAAGTGCAGCTTTTTCGCAATGTTTTAATGTTTTGCAGCCCACCTTAATTTCTCTACAAAGTGATGGACGCTATAGGCTCACAATCACCTATAATACTACAGGTAGTAAAGCTTTAGATGTATTGATAAAATGTGGAAATACCGTTTTAGTATCTGAATGTTTTATTGATAATTGTTCACCGGTTGCCCCGGCAACTAATTGTACAAAAATTTATTCTGATCTTCTTTGTCCAAGCGGTAACATCAGTGCTATACTGACTCCCCATACAGGAAATTGTAATGCAAAAACTTGTCCCCCTGTAGGTCCTATTTATGGTCCTGCCGGCGCGCCTACTCCTGTAAGATTAACTTCTTTTTCAGCAGTTCGCACAAAGCAAATCGTATCTATAAGCTGGAACACTGAATTTGAAATTGACGCAAAAGAATTTATTGTTGAAAGAGCAGAAGGTACAGAATTTCGCAGCGTAGGTACTATTTCAACGAATGGTAATTCAAGCATCAGAAAAAGCTATTCATTTAACGACAAAAATGAAAATGCAGGCAGTACTTATTATCGTTTACAAAATGTAGACTTAAATGGCAGTTTTACTTATTCAGAAATCAGAACGGTAAAGGGTTTCGGCATTGTAAATGATGTTACGGTTTTTCCAAACCCGGCACATTCAAACTCAAAAGTGTCGCTTGTTGGTGTAACTGCAAACAGTTCAATTCAGTTGCTTGATTTTTCAGGTAAAATATTAAAGACGGTAAACAGCACGTCTAATAATTCATTTGATTTAACAGGGGTAAAAAATGGTACTTATCTAATTAGAATCGTAGATAAAATTACCAATGAAATTGTAAACAAAACACTTACAGTTAATAACTAAGTAATCTTTTTTATAAAAAAACTGTCCCGAAATTCGGGACAGTTTTTTTATATCTATGTATTCAAAAAGGATAATATTAATACCCAGTTTGTCCACTTCTTACAACATTTTTCTTACCCTTATTTTTCTTCTCCCATTCCAGCATTTCAGGGGTTTTAGCAACTTCTTTCTTTATACCTTTTAACGAATTTCCACTACCTAATTCTTTTTTGGGAGCATTAGGTAACAATAAATTATTTCTATCCCACTCTTCTGTTTTTAAAAGTCTACCTGTTACTGGTTCATAATAACGCCACATTCCCTGCTTAGTACTGTACTGCTCAGCTTTTACAATTTTATAATCTACGATTTCGTTACTTCCCGTACCATAAATAGCAATGGTATCATAAGGAGCTTCGGGGTTATAACCTCTCCAATTTTCTTCTCTAAGTAATTCTCCCAATGGCGAATAGTATTGTTGCAGGCCATCTTTACCTCCATGTAAATAAGTTTCAAAACCTGTTGGGTCCCCCAAAAGATTATAACGACGCCATATACCTTCTTTCGTATCATTCTTATACACTCCTTCTTCTTCAAAACCTGGCTCACCTCTTAGTTCCTCTGTTCTTAAAACAAACTTTCCCTGTTTAAGTCCTTTTTTATCAATTTTATTAATGGTATCACCCTTCGCACTTATCTTGAAAGATTTGTACTGGGCTTGTGCGTGTAAGTAAGGAACAAAATAAAGAAAAACCAATACCAAAATTTTATTTCGATATAATATCATAACCGTAATTTTATATTCAAATTTAATTCATTCAAATTTTTAAAAATTGTTAATTGTGCTTTCTTACATAATTTTCAAGTCTTTTGAAAAAAACGAAATTTTACATGAAAGACTTTAAAAAATATTATATATTATCTGCAACCCCCGAAGAAGTCTTTGCAGCACTTACAAACCCTGCAACAATTCAGTTATGGAGTGGTGACCCCGCGATAATGAGTACTGAGGCGGGAAGCGAGTTTTCTTTGTGGGAAGGTAATATTGAGGGTAAGAATCTTGCGTTTGAAAAAGACAAAAAAATTGTACAGCAATGGTATTTTGGCGACCAAAAAGAGGAATCAATTGTTACCATGAAGCTATTCGCTGATAGAAATAAAACTTCTCTGGAGTTAAGACATACAAATATTCCAGATGATGACTATGATAACATTGTTGATGGATGGGACAATGTTTATTTGGGAAGTCTCATCGAGTTTTACGAAGAATAAAACGTGGAAATTCTAACAAGAAAAAGGGAACAGTCGAAGCTATTCCCTTTTTCTATATCTGCTATTTAATTGTCAGCGTAAATAATTTTTCATTTCCTAGAAATCCCTCCAGCTCGTCTCCAACGGAGCATTCGCCGACACCCGCCGGTGTTCCTGTATAAATAAGGTCGCCAATATTTAATGAAAAATAATTAGATATATGAGATATAATGCTATCAAAGCTAAATATCATATCATCTGAATTGCCTGTCTGTACTACCTCACCATTCATCTTTAAAGAAAATTTTATCCCATTTGTTTTAAAACCAGGTTTAATGTCAATTAATTTTCCAAGTATTGCTGAGTTATCGAAAGCCTTTGCTTTTTCCCAGGGTAAACCTCTTTTCTTGTGGTCATCCTGTATATCTCTTGCTGTAAAGTCAATGCCTACGGAAATAGCATTATAATATTGTGGAGCTTGCTGTTCAGTTATAAATTTTCCATTTTTACAAACACGTAAAACAAGTTCGCATTCGTAATGCAATTCATTTGTAAACTCAGGGTAATAAAAGGGCGTGTGCCCTTGTAACAAAGCGTTTTTAGGTTTCATAAAAATTACAGGTTCATCAGGAATTTCGTTCCCCAATTCCTTCGCATGCTCAGCATAATTTCTACCTATACAAATTATTTTCATCTATTCTTCGTTGATACTTTACGAAAATACTATAAAACGTTGAAATAAAATTTAATACGAATATTAAATTAATTATTTAAAAAACGATTGTGTTACATATATTCATTGCTCTTTCAGCACCAATTGATGCAAAATTTTCAATCACCTCCACACTACGAATTATCTTTTTCTTTACAGTTTCTATTTCTTCCTTGTGCCATTTGCTCAATACAAAATCTGCTTGCATACCTTTTGGGAAAATATTTCCTATTCCAAACCTAAGTTTTGGGTAAGCATCAGTTCCCAAAATTGCCTGTATATCTTTTAAGCCATTGTGGCCTGCATGTGTGCCTGCTGTCCGCAATCTAAGTTTGTCAATTGGCAATGCCAGGTCATCAACAACCGTTAACGTATTCTCGAGCAAAACTTTTTCTTTTTCCATCCAATATTTAAAAGCCCTGCCGCTTAAATTCATAAAAGTAGTAGGGCAAATACAAACAAAAATTTTACCCTTCCATTTTACCTCAGCGGTATAAGCAAGTCGGCTTTCTTTAAACATACCACCATGTTTCATAGCAAAAGCATGTACTACATCAAACCCAATATTGTGGCGGGTATTGGCATATTCATTCCCTGGGTTACCAAGGCCAACTATTAAAAATTTAGACATCGTTATTTTGTGAATTCATTATTAGTTTTATTTTGGGGCTTTGAAGTTTTGAGCAATAATCAACATTTGTTAGGGCTGTCCGTAGTACTCCTCGTTGCGCTTCGCTGCACTGTGGGGTACTACTTCCCATCCCTCAGCCCTTCGGCAGATTATCATTTTTCAACTTTTATTATGTTAATATCCATTGACTGCTGTGTTTGTCTATTTTAAGCCCCTTGGTGATTCGTAAGAATAAAATTTAGCTCAACATTCCCAATTCATCTTTTGTAGATACCAAAATTCATTATAAAAATGCATTTGTATAAAATCAAAAGTAAATGAAATTCGCACAAAACCTCGTTTATGGGGAAGAGTTTAAAAAAGTATTAAGGCACTTTTAAATGAAGGAAATAATATCCTGTAATGATAGGATTACCAATTGCAGAGGGATTATTAAGCATATACTTAAACAGAACTTTAAAAAGATTTTATCTATACTCAATCAATAAGACACTCAGAATGTTAAGAAACCAAATCCTGCCAATATTTACTGTACAAATTCTGTGTATTTAACAGTTTTTCGTGCGAGCCCTCAGAAGAAACTACTCCGTTTTCAAGAATATAAATTTTGTCACAAAAAGATTTTAAAACATGCAACCTGTGCGTAATAAAAATAATTGCCATTTTGCATTTTAAATGGCTTAATAATTTTAGTATAAATTGTTCACTTTCCCTATCCATTGCTGCCGTAGCCTCATCTAAAATTAATAATTGCGGCTTATGGTACAAAGCTCTTGCTAT
>JBBRPX010000060.1:0-16798 GCA_038227505.1 Chitinophagales bacterium | reverse complement strand
GCATCGTAGCTATTATCAGCATATTGTATATCGGCACTGTCGCCATTGTACAACTGTATAATGGGCTCCAAAGATCTTTCTTTTATCTTTTTTCTTCCAATGTCTAACATCCCATCGCTTATATCTATACCAATGATGGATGCCGGATGTAAGATTTTTTCGGTCATCAGGGCAACATCTGCAGTGCCGGTTGCTACATCCAACACTTTTTGTGGTTTAATATCTTTTAAATAACCAATTGCTTTTTTGCGCCATATAACATCTATACCTGCACTTAAGAAACGGTTTAAAAAATCGTAACGGTGTGCAATACTATCAAACATATCTGCCACCTGGTTTTTTTTGCTAAGCGCAGATTCTTTGTATGGCACAATGTCGTCATGTTCAAATTTCGTCATCATTAGTGCAAATATAAGAGGTTTAAAACAGGCTTAGAATAGTGCGAATGGTTTTTGGTGCTGATATAAAGTTAAATTTGCCGTCAATCTAATCAAAAATAATGCGAATTAAAAAAGCTACCTACATCATAAGCAGTCCTGACTACGAAAAATGTCCAGCACCTGACAGGCCTGAATATGCTTTTATAGGGAGAAGTAATGTTGGCAAGTCATCTCTTATAAATATGCTTTGTAATAATGATAAACTGGCAAAAACGTCCGGCTCGCCAGGAAAAACACAGTTATTAAATCATTTTGAAATTATTAGCAACAGCGGTGAAGAAGGTAAAAAAATAGTGTTGGATAAAAAATGGTATCTCGTTGATTTACCCGGTTATGGTTTTGCAAAAGTTAGTATCAGGAGCAGAAGAAAATGGGAGCAGATGATTGAAAATTATTTGCGCAAGCGTGAGAATTTATCTCATCTTTTTGTATTGATAGATGCACGACACAGTCCGCAAAAAATAGATTTGGAGTTTTTAGAAAACCTTAAGCAATGGAATATTTCTTTCAGCCTTGCATTCACAAAAAGCGATAAAGAAAACCAGCGAATTGTAAGCAAAAATGTAAAAGACTTTTTAAACGCTATGAAACAAACCTGGCAGTTTTTGCCGAGACATTTTGTTACAAGTGCCGTAAAAAAATCAGGCAAACAAAAAATGCTGGATTTTATTGGAGAGACAAATGAGGAGCTGATGGAGAAGAAATAGATGTGAGATACTATAGATAAGTTAGATCAGAAACCTCAGAAATCTTAAATCATTTTTTTGTTACGATGTGGTCAAATGTTCAGATTCCCTGCAATACAATTTTCAATTCTAAAGTTTTCATTCCGGCATCTTGATACTTGATGCTAACAGCTCAATACTAAACTACCCCAAATAAAAAGAGAGCCGGTCCCTAACACCGACTCCCTTACTTTACACATGAATCTACCTTACTGTTTTATAACTCTTTCTGTCTGTTTGTAATTATCTGTCATCATTTGCAAAACATACATGCCCCTAGTAAGGTTTTGTACATTAATATTACTGCTACCTTTTGCTTGTTTGCCCGATGTAATTAGTCTGCCGTTTAAATCATACAAATTGTAGGTAAAATTATCAGTGGCTTTAATAACTATGTTATCCTGTACCAAAGTAGATACGCTGAATAAATCTGGTGAATTGCCGCTTGTTTTTAAAATTAATATATTGGAGTATAAACTCTGACTTAACACATTTGTTGCCTTTAATCTGTAAAAAAGATTATTATTTTCTGATGGTGTGTATTCATATCGTCTCAAACCGTCAACATCTGTCATGATAGAATGAAAATCGGTACCGTTAGAAGAAACCTCTAAAATTTGTGATGCTATTGGTTCGTCAGCTAGAATTTCCCATGTAAGTTTATGAACACCCTTATCATTGTTACCTTTCAAACTAATATTTCTAATTGGCAATACACCTCTGTAACCTGATAATGTGTACGAGCCAAGGCTACCATAGCCTGTGGTATTAACGTTTCCTGCACCTGCTACTTGAATATAGTAATCTCCGGTGTTTAATGATGTGTCAATACTTATATTCATAACATCTAACGGATCGTAGGTACGTATCAATGTTTTTGAACTGTTGTACAGCAATAATTTCGCATCTAAATTAGCTCCGTTATTAGATGTACCCACACTATAAGGTGTAACACTCAGGTGTATAAAGCCCGCCTGGGCAATTGTAAATTTAAAAGCATCAACATCTCCGTCAGTTGCTATTATTCCTTGCAAATTAAAACCTGCAACGTTTATTGCCGTTGTGCTATTGCCTAGCGTTGCAGCAAAATCATCTGTTCTATAAGTAAAACCATTTTGTGATGTTATTATGGAAAGATTATCCTGAGAATTTGCACATCCGTTAGGTGTTGGTCCGTTATCCCAACCTGTCATATTACTATAATAAGAATTGCCCATCACCGGAGCCCATGATGTTTCTCCGCTTCCTGTACCTGTCCGGTAGGTTTGTGTTAAATTACATGAGGAGTCATACTTTGACTGGTGAGACAAGCCAAGCGTATGGCCGCTTTCATGCGTGCAACATTCTGATACATATTTTGAAGCGTTGACAAGTCTGTCAGAAAAAACAAACCCTGGTGTATCATCGCCCCATGTAAAAGAGCCTACGTATGAAACACCGCCAACCCCCTGAAACCAGGCACTTGTTGGTGTTACTATTATCCTTACTCTTTTTAAAACAGGTGCCATTAAAAATTGTGTCGAATCTGTTGTTATGTTAACATTAAAGGGTCTGTAATCTTCGCTTACCCTGTTGAATACATCCGTTATTTGAGCGGCTGTCATTGCCGCAGGATCGCAAATAAAACGGGTGCCACTTTGCCAAGCGCTGGACTGGACAGTTTGGCCGTCAAAATCTAAAAAAATCGTTGGTTTTGGAGAACTGGGCGTACCAGGGTTGCTGCTTAGCGCGGGCGTTTGGCTAAAGCCGTTTAGTGATGCTAATAGCAGTGCTACAAAACATAACTTTTGTGTAAGGTTTTTCATTTAGTAGGTTTTAAATTCACGGATACATGAGATCGGATATTGGGGCAATCATCAGTATCTTTTACAACTTTAAATTACAAGGTTCTAAAATTTTTAGGGTTTCAAATTTTTGTAAAGAATAGCTTCCGTTATTATTTTTAATTTCATATCCATCAGCTGCATTATTGTTGATAATGCGACCTGCATAAGAAATGTTGTTATCACTATCAATAAGGGTGATTTGTAGAATAGAGGCTGCGATTGCTGATGAACGCACCATTACTGTGTGAAGTTTTTTGTACTTGGTAAAATTACTTATCACAGTTCCGGTAAATGTAAACTGATCTGAAAAGCGCAGAGAAATTTCTTTGCCTTCAGGAGCATTTAGCACATTACCGAAAATGCTTTTGTCAATGTTGATGGCTTCGGGAAGAGATGCGTACTTTTTTGATCTAGCATCATGTATTTGTGCAAAGCTTGCAATAGAAGCAACTGAGAACAATACTGCAAGCAGGGTTTTGCTGTACTTTTTCATTTGTGGTTTTTTATAGATACTTGGATAGTGTCTATACCATAAACGCCACATTAAATATTTTATTATTTAAACAGAAATTATTTTTATTAATACTGGTTGGTAGAAAGCAAAACAAGCGTACATGCTTCCATTGTTTTAATGCCTTTTTTCGCTGCAAGTTTTTCTAACTCATCGTTTTCTGTACCTGGATTAAAAATAATTCGTTTAGGGTTTAGCGATAAAATATAATCGTAATAAGGTTTTTGGTTTTCGGGGTTTAAATAAAGTGTTATGGTATCCACATCATTCAGGGCTGGGTTATCTTTTATTATTTTGATATCATTTATTGTACCTGCTTTATTACCAATTGCCGTAACAGGATGATTGTGTGCCACTAACTTTTTTACGGCCATATTACTGTAACGTTCTTCATTTTGCGATGCACCGAGTACTACTGTATTTTTCATATTTTTTAGTTTAAAAATCTGGCTTTCAATGCGTGTGTTGGTATCATACAATGGTCTTTTTTGCCAAACCATTTGTACCTGTTTTTTGCAATAAAATTATAAACTGCATTCCTAATAAATGCGGGCACAATAATAAAGCCATATAATAATTTAACAGGTCCATCTAATTGTTTCGCTACCGTTAACGCTGCCGTTGATTTTAAAAATACTTTTTCGTTTTGTACCAACACAAAAGAATCGAATCCATGTTGAGGTAAATTGTATTGGTTTAGCAAATCTTGCCCTGCTGTAGATTGTAATGCAGCAAATTTGAAATGGCTTGTTTTATCATGCTTTATTACAAATTGTACAGAATTATTGCACAAATTGCAAACACCATCGAATAATATGATCGGTTTTTGTTCCATTAATACTGTAAAATTACATCTTTAATATTTCATACAATGCTTCGTCGATAGTATTGTATTTAAATATAAAACCTGCCTGCAATAATCGCTCAGGAATAACCCATCTACTTTTTAAGATTAATTCAGTTTCTGTTTTTATAAAAACAGCTCCAATTTCTAACAGCCACTTTGGTGTAGATAATCCGAAAGGCACATTCATATATTTCCGAAATTTTGTCATAAAACTTATGTTCGTCTCTGGATTAGGGGCAGCCGTGTTTAAAACGCCAATGATGTTTTTATGTTCCTGCACAAATTTGATAATGCGAAATACATCTTCCAAATGAATCCAGCTAAACATTTGGTTGCCTTTTCCACTTTTACCCCCAAGACCAAAACGAACAAGATTTTTTAAGGGTAGTATAACACCACCATGTTTACCTAAAACGATAGCCATTCTTAAAGCTACTTGCCTTGTATCCTTTAAATTAAAGTCGAAGAAAGACTTCTCCCAGGCCGTTGCTATCCCTACTGAAAAACCGCTGCCGATTTCACCATTAGCTTCTGTCATTGGCCTGTCTTCTGCATGTCTATAAATGGTTGCTGTGCTGGAGTTGATCCATAATGCCGAAGGATTTTTACATTTCATAATTGCACCGCCAAGTCGCTTTGTAGTATCGATTCGAGAATCATATATCTCCTTTTTATTCTTTTTGTTGTATCGGCAATCAACAGATTTTCCTGCAAGGTTTATTAGCATCTCTGCATCAGCCAATGCTTCAATAACTTCTCGTTCACCAGCCCACTGAATACTTGGTCTATTTCTGGAAATTATTTTTACGTCATAATTCATTTTTTCAAAGCGATGCTGCAGGTATTTTCCAATAAATCCTGTACCACCGGCAATAACAATTTTCTGTTTCATAAACTATATCTTTTTAAACTTTCAGAAAATAATGAAACTTATTTTGTAAAATAAAGCCGAATATTATTTCGACTTTATAAACTATTAAATATAACACATTACAGTCAACTAATCAACCAGTCAACTATTTAAATATCTTCAATACCCCGCTAATAAATTTATTCTCTTCAGCTTTTATCATAATGTCCAGCAAACTGTCTGCATGATTGCCCAGTTTTTTGATATCTCCCACAACCGTTAAAAATTCTTTTGCATCTTTTTCTTTTTTATCCTCAATGTTTTCCAGTTGGCTAAGTAGTTTCAGCATCGGATCCAGTTCTCTTTTCTTGCGTTCTTTTATTATTTGTGTAGCTACTTTCCAAATGTTTTTATCGGCAGTAAAATATTCTTTTCTTTCTCCTGATACAATTACTCTTTCTACCAATCCCCAACCAATTAAATCTCTAATGTTCATGTTTACATTACCACGACTAATGCTCAGTTGCTCCATAATATCATCCTGGGTAATGGGTGCCGTACTTATAAGCAACAATGCATGTATTTGCGCCATGGTGCGGTTAATGCCCCACTGCGTGCCAAATGCCCCCCAGCTGTTTATAAATTGTTGCTTTGCTTCTTCCAGTTTCATATAATAAAAGTACGGTTTATTATTGAACTTTCAGTAAGTAATGAAAACTACTCAGGCTTTGCAAATGTTATTGGTTGATTTCGATAGGCTTTTACCTTTCTACCTTTTTGATATGCAGGGTTCCATAAGGGTGATATATATATTATTCGTTTTGCCTCTTCATCTAAAACAAATTCTACAGATTTTGTAAGTACAACATTACTGCATTTGCCCGTTGTATCTATTATATACCTAATGGTAACCTGTCCACCATTTATAGAATAGTCAGCAACGCTCCCATCTAAGTTTTTTTCTAAATACTTTTTCCAATCATTTTTATCCCTCCCATAACTCGTTTCTTTTTCATCTTTAGTCAATGAATCATTATTAGAATTATCTTTTTTTAAGGTATCCGGGTTAATTGTTTCAATAAGCACATCATGTAAATAATTTCTTTGTAAAATAATTTTCCCGGTATCATTGTAAATATTCCAATAATTTTCTTTTAAATTATTGGAATATTCGCCTAATAATTTTATTCGTCCGTTTGGATGTTATTTACAATATTTTCCATCAAGAATTGAGAGCGTGGAATCTGTAAAATTTCTTTCTTTAAGTAACGGAGCGTTTTTCTTATAATCTAAACGTTGTAAATGGCTTTCAAACTTTTTCATAATTACAAATGCGTCAGCCTCTTTCGGATTTTGGGTAATGCTATCTCCCTTTATCAGCACAACATTTACAATTTCCTGTGCAAAACAATTATTTAAAAGGATTATTAATAAAAGTGTGGCGATAATTTTCATGATGATTATTTTAGTTTAAACAAAAAACGCCTTTATTGTATAAAGGCGTTCAAGATTTTTTTTAAACTTAGTATCAAACCAGCATCGTAACCGGGTTCTCAACAAACTTTTTAAGTGTCTGTAAAAATGCCGCACCTACTGCGCCATCTACACTTCTGTGGTCGCAACTTAACGTTACTTTCATAACATTGGCAGTTTCAAATTTACCCCCACGGCTTACTACCGTTTCTTTAATTTTTCCTACAGCTAATATGCAACTGTCAGGCGGATTAATGATGGCAGTAAATGCTTCAATATCCATCATACCAAGGTTGGAGATAGTAAATGTATTGCCGCTAAATTCTGCCGGTTGCAATTTTTTATCTTTTGCTTTTGCATACAATTCTTTTGCATCAGCCGCTATTTGAGACAATGATTTTAGATCTGCAAATTTTATAACAGGTACAATCAAACCTTCCGGCAAAGCCAATGCAGAACCAATATGTATGTGGTTATTTTTTCTAATAAAGTCGCCCATCCAGCTGCTATTTACATCTGGGTGTAAACGAAGCGCAGCGGCACAAGCTTTTATGATCATATCATTAAAAGAAACTTTCACCTGGCTTATTTCATTGATGGCAGCACGTGCAGCCATTGCATTATCCATATTTAACTCCATGGTTAAATAAAAATGGGGTGCAGTAAACATACTCTCACCTAACCTGCGTGCAATCACTTTACGCATCTGCGTAAGTGGTACGTCTGTATATGATTCAGTTCCTGATTGTGAGTTTTGAGTTACGGGTTGCGGGTTTGCTGCGGTCTGTGGTCTATTGTCTATCGTCTTTGCGTCTTCTCTATATCCTTCAATATCACTTTTTACAATTCTCCCACCATCGCCTGTGCCATTCACTTTACTTATATCCAAGCCTTTCTCAGCAGCAATTTTCTTAGCAAGTGGCGATGCTTTAATTCTCCCATCAGTATTAGCTGTTACTTGATCAGTTTCGGGTTGCGGGTTTGCCGTTGCGGGTTTTTCAATAGTTGTCTGTTGTCCACTGTCTGCAGATGCTGTATTTTCTGTTGTCTGTTGTCCCTTATCAGCAGTCTCAATACTTTCTGCACTGCCCATCGCCTGCTCTGCAGCAACATATGCTGCAACATCAGTACCCGGTTTACCTACTATTGCAATGATTTGGTTTATTTTTGCTGCTTGTCCGGCCTCTACTCCAATATATAATAATGTACCTTCTTCGTAGCCTACCACTTCCATGGTTGCTTTGTCTGTTTCCACATCAGCCAATACATCATCTGCTTTTACAACATCGCCAACTTTTTTATTCCATGCCACTATTTTCCCTTCGGTCATAGTATCACTCAACAAAGGCATTCTAATTTCTTTTGCACCTTCGGGAAGAGAAACAGTTGCAGGTTTTGGGTTGTTGGTTGGGGGTTGCGGGTTGCTGGTTGCGGGTTGTGATAAAGTCGTTTGTTGTCCGTCGTCCGTGGTTTTTTTTGCTTCCATTGTCTGTGGTCCATTGTCTGTGGTCAGTTTCTCCACACCATCCAACAAACTCTTGTAATCCTCTCCCTCTTTACCGACAATTGCAATAATCTGGTTTATTTTTGCTGCCTCACCTTCGGGCACCCCAATGTATAAAAGGGTTCCATCTACATAGCCATTTACCTCCATAGTTGCTTTATCGGTTTCAACATCCGCCAATACATCATCAGCTTTAACTTTATCACCCACTTTTTTATTCCACGCCACTATCTTTCCCTCCGTCATGGTATCGCTCAGCAGCGGCATCCTTATTACTTCTGCCATAATTATATTTTATAAATATTTAAGTTCGAAATTAATGCAAAAAAAATAAAAAGCTTTTTGGCATCTCTACAAAAATCCCTTTAATAGTCAATTTCCATCTTTAACCTATCCTTCAGTTCTTTTACTAATGGATGTTTTTTTATGATCAACTCGTATTGTTGTTTTGAGGAAAGTGTTTTTTTATCGTCTTCTGCACTCACTTCAGGTTCATTTATTTCAATTGAATATTTCAGCAATTTGTTTCCAAAATATTTTTGCATGTAAGGAATAAGACTTGATCTTTCCATTTCAATAAACCGCTGTTGTAAAATGCCTTCGGTAACAACAGTAAAATTAAATTCATCATCTACTCGCAATGATGCCATTTTAAATTGCGTTACAACAGGAAATTTTTTTTCAGTAAAAAGACTTTGAGTGTAAGTTGTCCATGCTTTTTGAAGGTTTTCAATAGTCAATTCCAACAGTGTTTTTTCCTGCACTGTTTCCTGCATCAACCTTGCACGTATTTTTTCAAGTGAGCCAAAGCCGGTTTTTTTTCTGACAGGTGGCTCAACTTCAACATGTTCAATTTCAGATACAAGAGGAGCTATTTCTTTTTTTACAAACACTGCAGCCTCAGTAATGGCTTTCTTTTTTTCTGTTATTTCACGTGCGGGTAATTCTTTTAATTTGATGATAGAAATACCTTTAAATGAAATAGGTTTTGCAGAATCAACTATTTTTTTTTTAATTACCCCATCGCTGTTGCTTTCGCTAATTTCCACAGCCTGATTAATGTAGCAAAGTTTTATAAGCGCCATTTCTACACACAATCTTTTGTTGCGAGCCTGTTTGTAATTCAAGGCTGCTTCATGGGTTGTATTTAAAGCTGCAATCATCCAGTTGGCAGGAATTTCTTTTGCCGCCTGTAAATATTTATCCCTAAAATCTTCTGCGACCTCCAATAATATGGCTGCTTTTACATCTTTACTTACCAATAAGTTTCTAATAAATTCTATAAATCCTTCAAGGAAAGTATCGCCTTCAAAACCTTTTTGGTTTATATCATCAAACAGCAACAGGGCATCGCTTAGTTTTTGTTCAGTGGCAAATTGCAAAAGCTTAAAAAAGTAATCTTCATCCAGAATATTTAAATGCTCAAGCGTGTTTGCATAAGTTAATTTTCCACCAGTAAAACTTACAATCTTGTCAAGAATGCTCAAGGCATCTCTCATACAACCTTCACTTTTTTGTGCAATCACATGCAGGGCTGTATTTTCCGCTGTTATATTTTCCTTGTCACATATTTCTCTTAGATGTTCAACCGTATCATTGGCCGTTATTCTTTTAAAATCAAAAATCTGGCAACGACTCAATATGGTAGGGAGTATCTTATGTTTTTCTGTTGTTGCCAAAATAAAAATGGCATACGGTGGTGGTTCTTCCAGCGTTTTTAAAAATGCATTAAAGGCAGATGCGCTCAGCATATGAACCTCATCTACAATATATACTTTATACTCACCTGCTTGTGGCGCAAAACGAACCTGGTCCACAAGACTTCTAATATCGTCTACTGAATTGTTGCTGGCAGCATCCAGCTCATGTATGTTTAATGAACTCCCATTGTCGAACGAAACACAACTGTTGCAGGTATTACATGCCTCACCCTCTGCTGTTTTATTTTCGCAATTAATTGTTTTTGCAAGTATTCTCGCACAAGTAGTTTTTCCAACTCCCCTTGGCCCACAAAATAAAAAAGCATGTGCAAGTTGGTTGTTGTTAATGGCGTTTTTTAAAGTAGTTGTAATATGCGACTGCCCCACTACCGTACTAAAATTCTGCGGCCTGTATTTTCTGGCGGAAACGATAAATTTTTCCATAATTATAAATGACTATGCGGAAGCGTATTATTTGTGCGAATTTAATTATTGTAGATGGTAATTTCTAATTTAACTAAAGGATGGGATGTCGTTTAAATTCTTTGGTTCTGTCAAATAAATATCTGTAAGTACAAAGGTTTCGGCTTCTGTGTACATCACCAAGGCCTGTTGCAATATTCAACATTTTTGGGTTAAAGTCACCTATCCACTGCATTTCATATTCTGTATAATGGCTGGCAGCAGATTGCACATATTTTGCAGATTCGCCAATTATATATGCATCTACACCTTTGCCATGCCACTCAGGCACCACACCAAATACTAAACCTGTAAATTTTTTGTTTCTGGTAAATTGTTTTACCCAAAGAAATTTTAATTTTTGCAACAGCCCAAATTTTCCATGCAGGTATTTAAACCACTGGTTAAGATCTGGTATATTTATAAAAATGGCAACAGGCTCTTGCTTGTAATAGGCGTATTGAAGAATCTTTTCATCCATTACAGGTTTCATTTTTTTAAACATTATGAGTACCTGTTCGTAAGGCAATTCTTTTAACCCGCCATGGCCAGCCCAGGCTTTGTTGTATACGATAGCAAAATCTTTGGCATATTTCTCCAGGTTTTTCTTTTGCAAATGGGCAGCCGAAAAATTTTTATCTGCGGCTATAGCGTCGTGCCTTTCCCATATTTTTTTATCTAGCGGCGATTTTGGATGCATGCTTAAACAAACCTGTTCAAAAAATATTTTAAACCCATAGGTTTCAAATAAACCAACATAATAAGGTGGGTTGTAATTCATACAATAAAGCGGCTCCATAAAACCTTTGGTAACCATGCCCCACCAACGGTCTCTCTCACCAAAATTTATAGGTCCATCCATGGCCTCCATCCCTTGCTGCTGTAACCAGTTTTTTGCGGTATCCAGCAATAAATTTGCAGCAGGTTGGTCATCTATACATTCAAAAAAGCCAACACCTCCAACTGCTATTTCGTCACCCTTGTTTTTGTATTTTTTGTTTGTAAATGCAGCTATTCTTCCTGTAATTTTGCCTGCATCGTCTTTAATAATCCATCGTTCGAGTTTACCAAATCTAAATGCTTTATTTTTTTTCGGCTCAAATACTTCCCTCACATCCTTGTCTAAAGGCTGAATCCAGTTGGCATCGTTCTTATAAATAAATAAAGGGAAATCAAAAAAAGCGACATCGTCTTCCACAGAAGAAACAGGAAAAATTTGCATGGGATAAAATTACTAAAAGCATCGCTTTAACCGACAGCTTTCTTAAACTCATTTCTAAGTTGAACAGCAGTTTTTGTAGATCCGTCGTGGCTCCAGCCTGGTGGCTTTAATAAATATTTTATTTTGGTGCTGTATGACACATTTTTCTTTAAATCAGTTGCCAGGCCTTTCCACTCATGCAGTACGTGGTTAAAAGGATTGTTTGGGTTATCCAAAGGTTTTGTCAAACCATATTTTACAGGTTCATCTGGTAGTTCATCCTGAAAAGTCCCAAATAATCGGTCCCATATAATGAGGCACATGCCCATATTTTTATCCAAGTAAACAACATTGCTTGCATGATGCACTCTGTGGTGTGCCGGCGTTACAAAGATTGCTTCAAACCAACGTGGCATTTTATTGATATATTGTGTGTGTACTAAAATTCCATACGTTTGGGTTATGGAGTACATAAACACAATATCCAACGGATGAAAACCCATTAATGCAATTGGAATAAAATAAACGAAACGATAAACAGGCTGCAAGACAGATGAGCGAAACCCTGTTGTTAAATTAAATTCTTCTGATGAATGGTGTGTTACGTGTATGGCCCAGAAAAGCCTGCAATAATGGTCTATTCTGTGCTCAATATAAAAGGCGAGATCTTCAAAAATAAACAGCAAAAACCAATATAGATATGGATTTTCAATTTTAAAAAAGTGCTGAGCATAGCACCACATTAAGATGCTTACGTAAAATGCCCAGCGTAACAAAAGGTCAAGTGAGCCATTCATTAATGTTAGGTAAACATTTTGCAAAACTCCCTTAATAGTATAGAATTTTTTTTCTCCCCAATTGCTCAATAGTATTTCAGCACCTATAAAAATAATATAGATGGGCACTGAAAGTAATAAGAACCATGTTTCACGAGATGATTGCATTGAAATCTTGTTACGGGTTTTTAGTTACGAGTTGCTAGTTAATTATCCTCCAACTGTTTTACTATTTATAAATTGCGTTATCAATAATTAATTCTCCAACTCACAGCATTCGCAAGTCTTTTGTCTATAATCTTTATCTCAAATCTTTTTTATACCGCCATTATTTCAACCTCTTTTGCTGCTAAATGTTTTTCTACCAATATAATGTGTTTGTCAGTGGCAACTTGGGCAGCAGCTTCAGCATCTTTGCATTCATCTTCGCTCGCACCATCTTTTTGCAGCTTCTTTACTTGCTCAATGGCATCTCTGCGAATATTACGAATAGATACTTTTGCCTGTTCACCTTCTGCATTGCACTTTTTTACCAGTTCTTTGCGTCTTTCTTCTGTAAGCGGTGGCAAAAACAAGCGAATAATAACGCCATCATTTTGTGGGTTAATGCCGATATTAGCGGCAATAATTGCTCGTTCAATAACTTGCAGCATGTTTTTTTCCCATGGTGTAACAGATATTGTACGGGCATCTAAAGTCGTAATGTTTGCTATTTGGCTTATAGGTGTTGGGCTGCCATAATAATCAGCCACAATACCATCTAACATTACAGGATTAGCTTTTCCTGCTCTTATTTTTACCAATTCAGTTTCAAGGTGAGTAATGGCTTTAGCCATGGTAGAAGCTGCATCTTCAAGTACTAGCTTTAATTCGTCTGACATA
The DNA here is from genome assembly GCA_038227505.1 of Chitinophagales bacterium. GTDB lineage: Bacteria > Bacteroidota > Bacteroidia > Chitinophagales > Chitinophagaceae > Ferruginibacter. Next base: position 3,601 of record JBBRPX010000060.1, on the reverse strand, counting down.
ATTTTCGATTGAGTGCAAAGCTAAAAAAAATCTGATGGGTTACCACCAGATTTTAATATTTTAATAAAAATTATGGGAAATCAATTATTCTACTTCCACTGCTTCTTTATTAAAATTAAATATTTTATGTGTTGTTACAATGTTCGATTCTTGCGGTTCTAATTCGTAGCCCGCTTTAATTTTTTGTCTTCTAAAATAAAGAATTCCAATTAAGCCAGTTGCCAAAGCCAATAAAACCCCTACAATTAAAGTACAGTTATAATTCCTAAATGTAAAGGCTAAGGCTACAAATAATACAGTTACAGCAATTAAAGAATAGGTTATTTTTTTATGCGAAAAGCCAAGATCCAATAAATAATGATGTACATGAATCCTATCAGGACTAAAAGGGGATCTTCTGTCCAAAATTCTTAATCCAAACACCCTAAGTGTATCAAATAACGGAACTATTAAAACCGCAAATCCCAATGCTGGAGCAGCATGTAGGCTAAACGGCTGACCATCGACACCTGCCACGTTAATAAATTTTATGACTAAAATAGAATTAATTAAACCAATTATAAGAGAGCCCGTATCGCCCATAAATATTTTTGCAGGAGAAAAATTATATATCAGAAAAGCAAGTATGGCCGTTGAAAGAGAAATAGCCATTACTGCGTAGGTAAGCTCATTAGCATAATAAAAATATACACCAAACACCAAGGTGGTTATAAAACCCAAACTTCCTGCAAGCCCATCGATACCATCAATTAAATTAAAAGCATTTGTTATAACAATAATTGTAAACATTGTTAAAAAAATACTAGCGTAGTAAGGAATAACATTTATTCCTAAAAACCCATGCATATCATTTATATAAATATTGCCAAAATTCATAATAATAAAAGCAGCTATCACCTGGCCAATAAATTTCTTATTTGCAGATAATATTAAGATGTCATCTTTTAAACCTAAAAAGAATATTACAATAGTAGCTGCAGCAAAGTATTTCAGTTCAGGTGCATCTGGCGCCCCCATAAGAGTAGCCACAATAAAACCTGCAAAAATACCAAGTCCACCCAATGTAGGTATAACTGCCTTATGAACCTTCCGCTGATCAGGCTCATCAAACAATTTTTTACTTTTAGCTATTTCAATAATAACCGGTATAGCAAAATATGTAATTATGAAGGCCAGAAAAGCACTAATAATAATGTGTTGCATAAATCTTTTTAGTTCTCAACCTTACAAAAGTATAGATTATCTATGTATTATGATGATTTTCACAGATATAATGTTGTCTGTTCACAAAAAAATAATACTAAGTTTTTCCTTTAACGGTAATGTTGCGCTGTTATTATTGTATTTTGAAAACTTCAAATTTTTTTTTATAATAAATGTAGAGTTTCAATTACGTTTGCAATCAAGAATTTAACCAATCTTAAACATAATACAAAATGGATAATTTAAAAGACATTGCTACCCAAATAAGAAGGGACATTGTAAGGATGGTACACGGTGTACAAAGTGGGCATCCAGGTGGTTCATTGGGTTGCGCCGAATACTTTACCGCACTATATTTTAAGGTATTACAACACAATCCGGATTTTAAAATGGATGGCAAAAACGAAGATCTGTTTTTTTTAAGCAATGGACATATTTCCCCAGTTTGGTATAGTACCCTTGCGAGGTGTGGATATTTCCCCATACCTGAGCTATCCACCTTTAGAAAACTCAACAGCAGGTTGCAGGGCCATCCCACTACGCATGAGCAGTTGCCAGGTATTAGAATTGCCAGCGGTTCACTTGGTCAAGGTATGAGCGTAGCCATAGGTGCAGCTATAACAAAGAAATTGAATGGAGACGATAAACTCGTATTTTCATTACACGGAGATGGGGAATTGGAGGAAGGGCAAAACTGGGAAGCGATTATGTTTGCAGGAAGTAAAAAAGTAGAGAACATCATTTGTACAATTGATGTAAATGGCCAGCAAATTGATGGTACTACAGATAAAGTAATGAACTTAGGAAATTTACATGCAAAGTTTGAAGCGTTTGGGTGGGATGTGATGGAAATGGATGGCAACGATGTAGATGCCGTAGTTGCCGGTTTAAATGAAGCTAAAACAAGAACTGGTCAAGGAAGGCCTGTCATCATTTTAATGAAAACAATTATGGGTAAAGGTGTATCATTTATGGAAGGAAAACACGAGTGGCATGGTATAGCCCCAAATGATGAACAATTGGCCGAGGCCTTGGCAGAATTACCAAGTACAATGGCAGATTATTAAAATAAATTTCATTTGTACAAGCCGCTTTTTAAAATGAGCGGCTTTTTTATTATATAAAAATGAGCACCGACTATTTCAATGTTTTGATAGCTCCGTTTTTAAATTGTTGCATGAGCTTCTCTTTTAATTAATAGCATGATTTCCTTGAAAGAATTCTACTGTGATGTTCGTAAACCTTTAGCAAAACTGAAATGCAACCTGCTCTTGCTAACAGTATATCTAGAGGCACAGTCGATTAGCATATTTTGATTTTTCGGAATCATTTCAGGTATACCTGCTTGCAAACACCTCTTAAAAATTCAAGAAATATTTTAAATTGCGCCATGCATAAAAAAATATTATTACTTGGCAGCGGCGAACTGGGTAAAGAACTGGTAATTGCTTTAAAGCGTTTAGGGCAAACCGTTATTGCGGCAGATAGTTATGCAGGCGCACCGGCCATGCAGGTTGCTGATAATTTTGAAGTACTTGATATGCTGAATGCCGCAGAGTTGGATGCCGTCGTTGCCAAACACAAGCCTGATTTAATAGTCCCCGAAATTGAAGCCATCCGTACCGAACGTTTTTACAGTTACGAACAGCAACAAATTCAGGTAGTGCCAAGTGCAAGAGCCGCCAACTTTACCATGAACAGAAAGCTCATTCGAGATTTAGCAAGCAAAGAATTAGGGCTGCAAACTGCTCGTTATTTTTATGCAACCAGCTTTGAGCAATTTACCGATGCTGTTAATAAAATAGGGTTGCCATGTGTTGTAAAACCTCTTATGTCCAGCAGTGGTAAAGGGCAATCAGTTTTAAAAAAAATGGATGATCAGCAACAGGTTTGGGACTATGCCATCAACAATTCAAGAGGCGATATAAAGGAAGTAATTATTGAAGAGTTTATTGCTTTCGATACCGAAATTACGTTACTGACAGTTACCCAAAAAAATGGCCCTACGCTTTTTTGTCCACCAATAGGCCACAGGCAGGAGCGGGGCGACTATCAGGAAAGCTGGCAGCCAGCAGCCATTAGCGACGAGGATTTAATACATGCCCAAGCAACGGCAGAAAAGGTAACGGCTGCTTTAACAGGTGCCGGTATTTGGGGGGTTGAATTTTTTCTAAGCAACAAAGGTGTTTATTTTTCTGAAGTTAGTCCCCGCCCACACGATACTGGTATGGTAACATTGGCAGGCACACAAAACCTATCGCAGTTTGAACTGCATGCAAGAGCAATTTTAGGGTTACCAATTCCGTCAATACAATTAGAAAAAGCGGGAGCCAGCGCAGTTATATTAGCTGATAAAACCGCCGACACTTTCTCCATAATCGGTATTGAAAAAGCATTG
>JBBRPX010000059.1:0-16868 GCA_038227505.1 Chitinophagales bacterium | reverse complement strand
ATTGTATCCATATCACGTAAAAATAATATTATTATTTACAATTCAACTTATTCCGCATTAAAAACAGTCTTATATTTCTCCAGCATTATTTTATTACTGTAGTTCGCCTGCGCAAAACCAAATGCTTTTGTTGCAATTGCTTCAGCAAAACCCGGATTGTCCAGTAAATATAAAACAGCTTCGGCCAGCGCGTTTTCGTTTTGTACCGGTACAAGCAATCCGGTTTCTTTATCCCTGATCATATTATTAACGCCCGGCACATCTGATGCAATTATGGGTAATCTGCAAGCCATCACCTGCATAATAGCAGTGCTCATTGTTTCACCTAAAGTAGCATGTATATAAATATCCAGAGAGTTGATAAATCCAGCCAAATCTTTTTCTTTAAGCATTCCTAAAAAACTAACCTGCTCTGCAAGGCCCAGTTCGAATGCCTGCTTTTCTAATGCCACGCGGCAATCCCCATCACCTGCAATGAATAAATGCATTTTTTTCCCTTGAGCATTTTTATCGATAAGTATGCGAAAAGCCTTTAGCAATGTTGCATGATCTTTTATAGCGATCAGCCTGCTTTGCATACCGATGTTAATGGTACCAGTTACGTTTTTTACAATGGGTTTATATACGTCAAGATCAATACCATTCGGAATGACCACCGTTCGTTTATTGGAATGGAATAAGGAAAGTTTCTTTTTTACAGCAGCATGATATTCCGGGCTTAAAAAAACCACCTTATCGGCAATTAATAAAGCAAAAGACAAGCCTATCCATTCCTGCTTTGTTTTAAGGTGATTGGCCTGTGTTTCCCTAACAATAATTTTTATTTTTTTTGGGCTCATTATACAAGCCCACTTTGCAGCGAATATGTAAGTGCTGGAATGAATAAAAACAATACCGGCCCCGGATCGTTTTATGATGGACTTGATGCTGCGGTAGGCTCCGGGGTCGAGGCCTTGCTTCTTTTTAACAAAGGACCAGGGGATCTTTCTTTTTTCTACTTTTTCAATATACTCTTGTCTTACGTCTTCAACACCAAAGAAGATCACTTCATATGCAAAGTTTCTTTCGCTATCGGCATCAACCATTGAAAAGAAAACATTGCCATGCCCACCCAACCCGGAATATATGATGTGTAATATTTTCATTGCATACAACCCGGCCGGGTATTTATTTAATGTGTTCTTTTACAAATGCCGCCAGCATTGATGACTGAATGGCTCCACCTTTTTCATTCATGTGTTCCCCATCAACCCAATAACCGGTATGACTGAAAATTGAAGGTGCATTTTGTTCAGTAAATTTCAGCAACGGAATATTTTTATCCGCTATCATTTTATCCATAACATCAACACCCTTTTTAATAAGTACCGTGTCTTCATCCAGCATGGGCATATAATAACACATGAGGTTGATATTGTATTTAGCGCAGGTATCTATAAAACGGGACAGGTATTGCGGCTGCAGGTTTGAAAGCGTCAAACTTTTTCCTTCCTTATTTGGCTTGCGCATTTTTTTTATTGCCAGCACATTGATGCTGTCATTTGTATTGGGAGCCTGGTATTTAAAAAAGTATTCTGATGGATTGCTGCGCTGGGTTTGAACATAATACCTGAGCACATTTGCCACAGTTCCATTAAAGCGGTAAGAAGAAAGCAGGAATTTATATTTTTCAAAATAAGAGATATTATTGATCTCCGTTTTTACATAGTCGGACCCGTTATAATAATACCTCAGGAATAAAATATCTTCAGGCTGTTTTTCCTTCGGATTAGCCGTTACATAATTTCTTGGCCATAATGACAACAGGATATTTTTTGGTGCCCTGTTGTGCTGTATCATCAACGACAAGAGGCCCAACTGGTAACAATCTGTTGTCATTGCACGGGCGAGGTTACAACTCTTTACGGGGAAACTATCGGGGTTTACCTGGAACTTAGTAGTAGAAGATCCCATAATAACCAATTCCGGGTGGTTGCTATCCAGGAGGTATTTATTGATATCCCCACCATCCTGTCCAACATAAGTATGGTTGTAAAAGTATTTCAAGGTCATAAAAATTATTATGTCCATTACTTTTACAACAGCAAAAAACAAAACCACTGCAATTACTATCTTTTTCACTACCTAAATAATTTTAGTATTCATGTATCCAAGGCAAGCCAATTATGAACCGGCAAATTTTATTATTATTCCATGGCCGTTAAGGTTATGTATCTTTCGCCCGCCTTTAATATCAAGTGCATCAAAATATTTCGTAACACCTTCGCATGTCCAAAAACCGTAATCATCAAAAATAATTATTCCACCAATAGCCAGGCGTGGCCATGCATATTCAAATATCTCTTTTGCCGAAAGATAGGTGTCCACATCGATGTGGCACAATTTGAGATGATCAATTTGTAATGAGGGAAAATCATCCGGGAAAATTCCTTTCAGTACCTGGCAATTTTTTGCACCGGTTTTTTCCAGCAGCTCTTTCACAATAGTTTCAGATGTATCTGAGTGCTCACCTCCCCTGTAAACAGTATCATCCGGTGTTGCTTTTACAACGCCGGTAAAAGTATCTGCCAGATATACTTTGGTATTGCTATCAGCTTCAGCTGCTTTGCAAAGAATGGCTCCTGTACCACCTCTCCAAACACCCACTTCAAGAATATCTCCTTTTGTAGTGGCCAGGCTTTTTACCATTGTCCATAACTCGTAACAGCGATAGATGTCTACAAGCGTGTTATTTTTTACCTGCTCATACAGGGCTTTAAATGCTTCATCGCCTTCCCACGGTGAGTAACTTGCAAAAGGTATCACCTGCTTGTGCGGAACCAGTGGATCAAACTGTACAAAATTTGTTTGCCTGAGTATATTAATGATCTGTTCTCTTTCATCCTGGAGCGCTTTTGCAAATTTTTTATTCATAAAAATAATTGAGGGATGATTTTAATAAGTTGCCATGTTAAAATTGAAAATAAATGAATTGGGTATTACTTGAAACTCCAAATAATACAATCAGCATCAGCACCGCGGCATTTAATGCAAACAATGTCTTTGCCCTGTTTTTATATAAACTATCAAAACTGTCATTTCTTAAGAATAAATACTCTATGGAAAGTAGTATGCCGAGCATTCCCATCATTGTAACAAAGAATGCCGAATCATACACCACTACTTTTAAAGGTAACAAATGTGTAAAAATACTGGTCAATATTGTATTCACCTGGGTAAAATCGGCACTGCGGAAAAAGATCAATGAAAAGCTCAGTAAATTAAATGTAATAAACACGCCTAAACATTTTCGCAAAAAACTCTTGTTGTAAAAGGATGATTTAATATTGAGCAAATATTCCGCAACCAGGTAAAAGCCATGTATCAACCCGTACAATAAAAATTGCCATCCTGCACCATGCCATAATCCACAAATCGCAAAAGTTACCATCTGGCTAAATACTACTGCAGATTTGCCCCAGTTTCTTTTTGCTATATACATGGGTGTATACAAATAATCCCTGAGCCATGTAGATAAAGAGATATGCCACCTGCGCCATAATTCTGTCATGGTCTTAGAAAATAAAGGCAGTGCAAAATTTATATTCAACTTATAACCCAGCATCCTTGCGATACCCGTTGCAATATCACTATAGCCGGAAAAATCTGCATACAATTGAAATAAGAATATCCAGCAGGCGAATATGTATGCAAAGCCTGAGTGTTGTTCATAACTGCCAAAGAAAGTATCTACATAATTTCCGAGCATATCCCCTACCACCACTTTTTTAAATAACCCAAGCAGAGTTTGAGAAAACCCAATACTGATATCTGCTAAATTGATCCGGTTAACTTTATTAAGTTCAGGTAAAAGCTTGTTGCCTCTTGCAATTGGGCCCGAGCTAATATGTGGAAAGAACATGATAAACACAGCATAGATGCCCAGGTGCCGTTCTGCCTTGATGGCTCCATTCTTTACGTCGATCAAATAGCCAACGGATTGAAATGTTGAAAATGAAATACCAAGTGGCAGTATCAGTTTTATAAAGTTGACCGGATTTTTAATATTTACCAGTGAAAGAAGTTCCCCCAGGTTCGCATTAAGAAAGTTAAAGTATTTAAAAAAGACGAGTGTGCCCAGGTTAATAAACAGGGCACTATAATAATACCAGTTCCTCTTCTTTTGCTCTATGATCCCCTCCATTTTTATAGCGGCATAATAATCTACCAATATAATGGCAATCAAAATAAAAATATACACAGGAACAAATGCCATGTAGAAATAACAACTGGCAGCCAGCAGCACTGTCCACCTCCATTTACCTGGAAGTAAAAAGTGAACAATAAAAACAATAAGGTAAAAGACCAGGAAAGGCAGCGAGTTAAAAAGCATTATTTTTTATACTTTTTTTAATACATAAAAGTGATTACATGGTTGAATTCCCAATGAAAGATAATGATGCGGTATCACCTCTTTGTATGTAATTGAAAATCCCATTTTTAAAACCCTTGATTCAAATTCATCATGGTCGAGCGGGAAATTATACAAATGATCGAATTGGGGGATATCTGTAGCCGTTGTAAGAAAAATATTCCCCCCTTTCTTTAAAGAGCCGTAACAGGTATCTAGCAGATCGTAAGGTTGTTCTAAATGCTCCAGCAACTCGATCAAATACACTGCATCAAAATAATTGTTGAACTGGCCGGTATACAGCTCTGCGTTAAACCTGGCATCTTTAAATTGGGAATAAAGAAATGGATCTACAGAAAGGTCATAGCCATGAATCTCCTGGTAGGCAGTTTTAGTTAGTTCTATCTCTAACCCTGATCCTAGCCCTATATACAAAGCCTTTTGAAGTGGCACCGCCTTTTCCCTCAACAACTGCATGATCCTGAAACGGTGTGCGGTAAATAAAATTGATAAGGTTAATACCGTATCATATTGCTGCCTGCTTAATGAAAAATCATTTATGCCAAGTTCAGGAGGGTATTTACCTGTTTTGACAAAAAGTTTGGCGTGTTTATTATAGGTAATGATATAGCTTGTGTAAATAGCAATAGTTTCTTCTGCTGTGATATTATCAAAAGCCGCATAGTTTTCCAGGTAATCATTGGTATCGCTGTATAATGCCGATGTTTTAATTTCAACTGGAAGATTATCATACAAAATAGTAAGGACCCTGCTTTGTTCCAGCAGTTGTTTCAAAAATTGCATTAGTTGATTTTAGATTTATTGAAACAGTATTATTTTTGGGTCCTTCGTATTATGCATTCGCACAGTTCACCAACATTTTTGAAATCCTGGATCTCCCTTGAAGTAAAAAATATCTTGTACTTTTTTTCAATAGCAACGATCAGCTGAACAAAAGTAATGGAGTCCCAGCTTTCTACATCGGCGGCCGTAGTTTCAGCTTTAAGCACAATTCCATCGTCATCAAGTTCTTTGCGAAAAAGGGGAGTCAGGTCGACAATAAGTTCTTCAACAGTCATAATATATTAAATTTGCGTGCAAATCTACTGATAAATTCCTACACTTACCCGAACGCCTTTTTTAGGCTTTTATAGCAAGTTATTATTAAAAAAAAGGGTACACTACCTGTCAAAATCAGTCCTTGCTTTTTACAACTGCATAATTGAATTTGAGTTTCAGGAAATAATTTTCGAAATAGCGGTAAGAAAGTGATGCCAGTAAAACAGTAAACAGGATAATGATGATTATGAACGCAGGTATTTTGAAGAGTTCCGGTAATACAATCCCTTTCATCAAAAGGCCGGTCAAGCCAATAGCAAGAGGATGATAAACATAAATGCCAAATGAGATCTTTCCTAAATAATCGATGTACCTGTTGCGAAGATTGATATAGGGCTTTTCGAATAAGTGGGCATAATAAATACTTACAATGGTTACTACTGCCACAAGCATGTGCGATAAACTGTTAGGGATCTTAAGCATATTTATCAAAACCAGCACCACAATGAACGCGACCAATAATTGCACCAGCTTTGATTTTACTATTTGTAATACCAATGGCAGCCGTTGTTTATAAAGCCAAGCGCCCATGCCACCAATTGCCATAGCATCAAAACGGGTATTGTCGGCCCATGAATACCAGAAGGGGTTATTGGTTTTAGCAGAAATGAATTTTGCAATTAATTTTATTACTATCACCAGTGTAAACATGCTGATCAATACTGTAAAGATTTTCTTAAACAGCTTGACCAACCAGGGATAAAAAGCATAGAACTGTTCTTCTACACCCAATGACCAAAAATGGCCCAAAAGATAAATTGGCGGTATCACTTTCATGCCCACCATTTCGTATGAAAAAGGGATATTGGGAAAAAATAGCAGGTAGTAACCTAAAGATGAGAAATCAGTAAAATGAAAAATATAAATATCTGCAAGAAGCGCAATAAGCATATATCCAAAATACAAGGGCCAGATGCGTAATATCCTTCGAACATAAAATTTTTGGATAGAAACAGCCCCGTGAACTGCCTTTTCTTCCATTAATAAATAAGTAATTAAAAATCCGCTCAAAGCAAAGAAAGCGGTTACGCCATAAGCACCAAGCCCGAATAATGGGCCTGTCTTTATTCCAATTAAACTTAAACTAATAGAAGAATGGGATATTACTACTGCCAAAGCACAAATGGCCCTTATACCGTTAAGCCCGTTAAAATGAATATTTTTTTGCGGCTGCATTTATATTATACTTATTAAATAAAAGTATTTCATCATTATATAACCACTTTTTTATTAAATTTTTAATGAGGAAAATCAAGAAAAACAGAATAGGTTTATCTTAAAACAACGGCAATTTATTGCGGATTTTTACACCTGGCTTCTACACCATTGCCGCCGTATTCGCACCATATTTCTGTTGCACCCAGTTGGTTAAGCGTTGCAATGATCTGTTTTTTATCGAAATCTTTTGTTCCAGTCTGTTAATGAATCATGGGTATCCAGCAGCGCCCATTCCTGTTGCAGCGATTCGTTAAACTGTGGAAAAAAGGAATAATAAGATATGACAGGTGAAATGCGGTTGAGCAAAACACTCATCAATTTATTTTTTGCAAACTTTTTATGAAGAGGTAAATACCGCTTCACTAATTTTTGTGTATAAGGAATTGTATAATCTGCAGATTTTTTATGCAAGTGCCGCCTGTAAAATGGCGCCAGCCTGAAATAATTTGATTTATCAAAATGATAATGATCGATCACCAGCGTGCCTCCTTTCTTAACTAATTTAAACAGGTCTTCGATGGTTTTTTCTGTATCAGCTGTATGTTGTATCACACCAAGGCATATCACCACATCAAAACTTTCATCCGCAAAAGGCATATCATTAATATCTGCCTGGATAACGATATGCTTATCGGAAACCGGGAAGTTTTCAGCATTTACTTCTACTGCCGAACTCAGGCCAGAAGAAACAAGTGTTGCACCTTTTTTCAACAATACTTCGGTAAAACGGCCTGCGCCGCAACCTGCTTCCAAAACTACTTTGCCATTGAGTTTATCTTTTAGATCGCCCAGGCAACGGTCGAGCCTGGATTCGGTAACAGGAAAACCGCTATAAGAATCCAGCTGTGTTTTTTTATATTGTTTCCATTGATCACCAAATAAAGACGCATAGCCGCCTGATTTAACAAAACGCGGAATACCTGCTACTACTTCAATACTATTATTATCCTGGCTATAAAATTGATTACGTTTTCTTTTATAAAATTGAGGAAACATGCTTACTGGTTTAAGTAAAATTATTGTAATTATTTTTATTAAAAAAAGTCAATTAAAATTTTACGGTTGATGAATATTTTTTTGGGGATTTAATATGTTTTGTATATCTGCTCTTCTAATAAAAATTATTTCTGAAAATGTAGTGTTCCCCAGGTTTTTTTTAACCAGCCATACATGGATCAAAAAAGCAGCGATCGCAATAACCAAAAAAGTTACCGCGCCGCCCGTAATCCCAATTACCGGCACCAAAATGATATTACTTAATATAGAAGCTATCAATATTAAAATAGAAGCAACATTTACCTGCCGGAATATACCCATGATATTCCATTGTGTAGCCAACACCATCGGCATGGAATAAAATAAAATTGCAGGCAGGAAATATTTAAACAGGGGTATAGCCTCTTCAAAGCTTTTTCCTCCAACAATATAAACGAGTGGCCTGCTTAAGAGCATAACAGCCGCGGTACTTACAAACATTACTGCAAAAGTAATGCGTGAATATTGCAAAAGCGTGGCTTTCTGTTCTTCTAAAGATTTTCCCATCAAAGAATGGTACAACAGGTTTTGAATACTCAGCGGAATAATGAGCAGCATTTGTACAATACCAACTGCCAATCCATATACTCCCGTTTGCTTTTCAGTAGAATAATAATTTACGATCAAAATATCAGAGCGGCTTACAACAAAAGTAACAATAGCGCCAAAATGGGCTGCCAATGATGTTTTGAGCAAAAGATTGAGTATAGCGTTGCCTTTGCTTTTTTTCTTTATAAAAGGCCAGATAAAATATATTGCAACGGCGCCTGTTATTACCCATGCGGCGAGGTTGATATAGATGAGCGTGTCAACAGAAGTGCGGTGCAGTAACCATACCACAACAATGCCTGCGAGATTTAGTATGGCGTAGATAGCATACAGTATATTAAATACTTTAAAATTCCCTTTTACCTGTACAATGGCCATCCCGTATTGCTGCAGCATCATAAATGGTATGGCGGCAAAAGCAAGTCCGAGGTATTTTAGATTAAGATTATTGAATAACGGAGGGTGTATCCCGTATACTAAAAAACCAATAAGAATAGCGATAGTGCCCAAAATGAAAGCACCTACTGCAGCCAGGTAGGCAAGGTTATATACATTTTCTGCTTTTTTATTGGAAAGGTTTAAGATGCCGGTAGAAAAACTGCAATGGGAAAAAATAAAAAAAGTATTGCTCCATGTTATTGCAGCTAAAAAAATACCACGGCCTTCAGCTCCAATGATATGGTTGGTGATAATAAGCGCCGCAAGCTGGCTTAATATAACAACTGCTTTTGACCCGATATTAAAAAATAAGCTTTTAAGCATTTTTTTTCTTTACAATTTCTTCAAGGAAATTTTTAAAATATTTGTTTCAAGCATGATATCAAAATGATCCAAAACATATTGCCTGCTTTTTTTTCCAATTGCAGCCATCAGTTCCCGATCACGGGTAAGTTTTTGTAACCACTGGCAAACTTCTTCGGGTGTTGTTGCATGGCAAACCGGTGTTGGTTCCCCTGCAATAGAATCAAAGATCTCCGGGCGGGCATTGCCTATTAAAGGCCTGCCTAGCAGCATAGCATAAAACCCCCCGGAAATAAAATGGGTGCCTAACTGTTCAAAAACAACATCAGCTTGTATAATATAGCTTTGCAATTCTTTAAAGGGCATTTCTTTGTGCCATGTTACCAGGTGCGAAAGTCCAAGTTCGTCAATAAGCGCTTTGCTTTCATTTATATGCAACCCTTTTTCAATTAAATGAATATCCAGGGGCTTATCATAATTTTTTAAAAATAAAGCAATCCCTTTTATCATTATATCATTTCCCTTGTTTTCAAAAATACTTCTGCCTGGAGGAAACGGAGTTTTCCACATAAAACGTGTAAAGCTAAAAATCCTAAAAACAGGATTTCCAATAGGGAGATGATATTTATAGCCTTCGGTTACCACATGCAAATGACTAAACCTTTTGAAAGGTTTATCGCCAAATATTTCCTTCAGTAATGCATCACCTTCAGGTACTAATCCTTCTGGAAAATAACTGATCAAAGACGCTTTTGCTACAGCGCTTCTCAATTGATTGACCGAAAAACGGGCATACATTTTTCTTAAAAATATCGGGATCATTTTAAGTTTTGGACTGGTCAGCCTTACATTCATGGCTTTATCATAATCTGTCATCATTTCAAGATCACTTCCTGAAAACATGCTGATAGAAGGAATGGATGGTTTAATATAATTTTTGAATCTATGCCCATAATCATTAAGAATAACTGCATCACAGGTATTCAGTTCTTTGATGACATCTTTTTCAAAAATATTCGGAAAATGCGTATTTAGTGATTTACGTAATGATAATTTTTCCTTTATCCATGATGGATAGGGATAAGCAATTTCATTGGTGTATTGCTCTGGCCTGTTAAGCCATTCATTTGCAGGAGCATCTACAAACAATACCACTTCACTCCCCATAGCTCTCATTTGGCTGGCTATAATAAAAGGGTAGTTATTTGTATTCCCTAAAAATCCTATTTTCATTCACCCAATTGTTTTTATCAATAATAATCTGCACTTCATTATAGAACAGGTAACTTTTTACTTTTTTATTTGAAAATGAGTAACCTCGCAGTATAATTTTATCCCTTAATCAACTTTTGCATATAAAACGGTTTCTCCAGAAGTATGTGTAAAATGATCTATATAGAATTTATATCCAAGATTCAAACCATCGATCCATTTTGGAATTTCAAAAAAATCTGTCAGGCTATGGTAAAGCGATATGGCAAGCTTGGGTTTGAATTTCTTAATTGTTTCTGTAGCGCCTTTTAAGGCAAATGTTTCAGCTCCCTCTATATCCATTTTAATAAAATCAATCCTGGGAATATTTCTTTGAGCAACGAGGTCGTCAATGGTTATCGTTGAAACTTCAATATTATGTTCGGGAGTGGAGACAGATTGTATTGTACTTGCCGGGCCAAAGTCATTGCAATACATTTTTACACCGGATTCATTCCAAACCGGGTGCTCAATGATCTCGATTCTTTTTTGCAAGGCGCTATTCAAAGAAAAATTCCTTTTCATTATACTCACATTCCCCGGTATGAACTCAAAACTATATACTTTGCCCTGCTCACCTGCTTCATAAGCAAAATTCAATGCAGTATCTCCCCAGCATCCTCCAGCGTCAATTACAATGTCGTTATTTTCACATTTAATTACTACCCCGTTCTTATTATATTCGTATGGCTTTAATACAAATTCAATATACACGCTGGTAGGTTCAAAAAATAAGCTAAGGTTATAACCAATAGAACTCAGGTCAAACTTGCTTAATTTCCAGTTTAAAAAATTAGGAGATATCGTTTCAGTACTATCAGCGAGCTTTTGTATTTTTTGAATTCCCTGTATGAATTCGTCACTGCATAAAGGTAGCCTGACTTTTAAATAACCCATTTTTCTATACACAAGTAATTTAACAAACAGGTCTTTAGATTCTTTCATTTCCAGTTTGTCGTAAACAAATTCTAATTGAGGAAAATATTTTTCAATATCGGTGAATTTTCTAAGCCCGATTTCCTTGAGCAAAAGGCCCAGGTTGTGTTTGCTTTTTAAGAAGAATAAGTTGCGTGAGGCTGTATTACTAAATACTGACTGCACTTTTTGGAATTGATCAAAATTATCTACTGTTTTACATGCGCTCATTTGCTGCGCATAGTTTTCTTTGAAATTACTCATCAGTGGTTTATATTTTAGTAATGCTGCTTATTAATTATTTGTGTGAAAAGACTTCTACTTACCTTTTTCACACATTAAAAAAATACTTGAACATAGGTCAGGATAGATCTGCCCCAATTGAAAACAGCCCTGTAAATATTCTTCAGAAATAATATCCGTATTCAATAACCTATCCCACTGAAAATTAGCCAGTGCTTTAAAAAATATACCCGAGCGGTGCACCACTTTTAATCCAGCTGCCCTTGCATCTCTTTCTAAAGTATCCAGTGTATAAGTAATCCTGTGGCCATGCGCTGCTTCTGCCGGAGTGATTGCATCATTATGTGTGATCAATCCCATTTTCACTGCTATCTGGCGTGAAGGTGCATTTGCGTTGGGACATACCAAAAAGAAACGGCCTTTATCAGAAAGCCATTCATCATTAATCCTTTTCATTACACTTACGGGACTATCCAAATGTTCCAGTACATGGGTAAGGATGATGTTGTCGTATTTTTCAGGAAGTGTTGCTTCTTCAAACAACGCATTGACGAATTTTACTTTTGGAAATTCTTTTTGTGCAATTGCGATCGCTTCGTCAGATGCTTCCACGCAGGTGATATCATCAAAGACCGGTGTAAGCCTTCTTGTAAAATCACCTTTAAAACTGCCGAGTTCCAAACAATTTCCTTTATTAAAAAAAGGGGTGAAAGCATCTACCATAAACCGGTGCATCACATCGAAATCGAAATTGTAAGCGTATTTATGATCTGCGGTGTCTTTTAATTCTGTATTGTAATCCCTGGTTGTACTCATGTTTTTTTAAACTTTATATTTCACAAATCTTTTTTCATTATTACCAGATCTCCTTTTTCAGCAATAGGCAGGAAATCATATTTTTTATACAATTGTATGGCGTTGTTATTATTTTGGTTGACCTCTAATGATATCGCTCCAAATTGCTGTTCTGTTCCATAACTGATACAATTTTTTATCAATTGGGCTGCTATTCCTTTCCCAAAATATTCTTTTATCGTACTTACATTGGTGATGAACCCAGTTTGCTTTTTTTCATCATTAAAATAAGCAGCCACTAAGCCCACCAATTCGCCTCCCACCCAAGCCTCAAAGGTAACGGAGTTTTCGGCTATCTTTTGAGAATAGGCCCCTATATCTGTCACTTTACTTAATCTGGGAATGAAATTTTCATCGCATTTTTCCAGGTGGCCAAATACCTCGGTATAACCAGCCGTTTGTATCTTATAAATAATATGGTAAGTTGAAAGCATGATCTACGTTAATTATGCCATTTCCAGTTCAGCAATTCCAAAGCCATGTTTACCAAATTCATTGCCATTATACAGCAGGTAAATTTTTTCATTGCATTGAAAGATGTGAGGGTAACACATCATGGCATCGTCCCAGCCTTTCTCTGAAAAAGCAATACCGGAATTGGCATCATCTCTCGTCCAGTTTACCAGGTCATCCGACCATGCGTAACCTAAACGGTAGCCGCGATCGGGATTCGTCCTAAAATCAGTCGCCTGCCTGTAACAAAAATACATATGATACCGGTCTGCAATTTTAATTACTGTTGGCAATGCCTGGCATTCATCTTCATCGAATACATCTGTAATAATCTGTTTGCCTTCTTCTTTTTGCCAGGTGATACCATCTGTTGATACCGCGTGCGCAATTTTATATACTCTTGCCGGCGGCTCATCAGCCGTTGATGCTTTCCATCTTTGTCCAAAAATATACCACATATGAAATACCCCTTCATAAAACTGCACAAAGGAATCCCCCACCAGCATAGGTTCGTTTAAAGAAGAGGTTAAGACAGGACCGGTTCCTATTTTTTTAAATGTAACACCATCATCATCACTTACTGCAAGGCCTGTTGAGGTTTCTACAGAAACGGAAACCCTTCGGCTCCAGCCACAGGTATAAGCCAAAATTTTATTTTCGTGCCTTAAAATATTAATGGGGAAAATACCGTGCTCATCAAAAGAACCTAAATCTCCCAACTCAATTACATTTTTTGAAGAGACATTTAATACAGCTGCAAAATTTTTATCAAAATCTACGAAAGCAATAAAGCTGAGGTATTTTCCTGTTGCAGTGTCTTTTTTTCTTGTTGAAAAATATATTCTCACAAAATTTTCAAACACTAAAGTTTGAGGAGATTGGGCAAACTCTTTACATTCATTAGATAAATTATGATCTGCCGGGTTAAATATCAAACCTTTTTTCAGCCACTTCATTGAATAAATTTTTAGGGTTGATAATTTTCCAGTTTCGCCATTCCAAAACCATGTTTTCCTACCTGGTTACCGAGGTAAAACATATACACTTCATTGTCGAGCTCAAACACATGCGGGTAACTGACCATTTCTGCATCCCAGCCATCTTCTGAAACGTCGATACCGGCTTTGGAATCATCCCTTTCCCAGTTAACAATATCGGTTGAAGACGCATATCCTATCCGGTAACCATTTGCTTTGCCGCGGTAATCGGCGCTATGCCTGTAACAAAAGAACATATGGTATTTGCCCCCGTAAAAAAATACATCAGGGCTTGCCTGTGCTTCATTTTTTTCTACGCGTGATTGGATCAAATCTTTATTTATTTTCACCCAGTTTAAGCCATCATCCGAAGTTGCCAGCCTGATGGTATAAACAGGTTCCGGCTTACCCTTATCCAGCACCCATTTTTTTCCAGCGATATAGAACAGGTAATATTTATCATTGAATTTCCTGATCTTGGGGCCGCTTAAAATAAAAGGTTCATCAATGCTGTAAGATAATATGGGGCCGTTACCGATCTTATCAAAAGTTTTGCCTTCATTTTTACTTACGCCAAAACCAATAGCCACATTAAATGGTACAGATTCACATCTTGTCCAGCCTGCATAATATGCCCTTATTTCATTATCGTGCCGGATAACGGAAACAGGATAAGTACCGAACTCGTCAAAAGTACCCAGTTCCCCCAATTTTAAAATGGGTATTTCGCTAACCGCTATTATTTCCAATAGATTTTTTCGGTTAAGGTCAACATAAGCAGAATAGCTAACATATTGCCCTTTTTCATCCGCGGGTGGGCGGCAGGAAAAATATACCCTTACAAAATCATCAAAGACCAGCACAGCGGGAGCCTGGGCAAACTCTTTTAGCCACGACCTGTCTTTTACTTCTGAAGGATTGAAAACCCTTCCCATTTTTTTCCACTTAAACATCTTACGCTTTATATAATTGTATACAATTGCAAATATCGTTGAATTGTTTCTTTTGAATTGAACATCATCACATCGATAATAGAAAGCCAGGGTACAAATTCATTATTGAACTGGGCATATTCTACTGGAGCGGATTTAATAAAATTCAGTTCGATACCATTCTTTTTAAAGTCATCCTTAGCATACAATTCCAGTCCGCCAATAGGATTTACATAGACTGTTGCCCCAAGCGCTTTGCAAATAGCTATTACTTTGTCCTGTGATTTTAACCCGTGATCAATCGGTACAGCAGATGAAATAACAAACTCAGTTTTTATATCGAGAAACCGGCAGACCTCCTGCAGTGAATGATAAATGAATCCAAATAAATTTTCTTCCTCATTGCTGATGATTGCTTCCAGTAAAGGATATACCGTACTAAACTCCGGGGCTTTCCTGTACGATTCGGTGATCCTCCTGAGTAATTTTATACGGTCGGTTTTAAATGTATCCGCTAATTTTCTTTCATTCACATTTAAATAATCCGAATCTTTTTTTAATGGCAGGCTTATATATTCATCCCTGTTATTCACCAATATCCTGTTGCGGTTGATCCATCCTTTTTTTGTGAACTGTATATTATCATAAACAACAAATTTGTCAACTGAATTGATCAGTTGAAAATATCCAATGTATGGAAAGATGTAAGGTTGCATGATTGCCAGTCTCATCAAAAACAGCTTTTTATGATGCCACAAATTTTTTGAACAGTTGTTTCTTCTAATTCATAATACATCGGCAATGCCAGTGCTCTTACGCTTGCTGATTCTGAAACCGGGCAGGGTTCGCCGGTAAATTGCGGCAGATGATTGAGTGAAGGATAAAAATAGCGCCTCGTATTCACTTCATTTTCCTGCAACAGTGCTCTGATAGCAAAAAGCCTTTGCTCCGAATCTACAATGATTGGATAATAACTGTAATTATATACTGTTGAAGCTAAAGCCTCCGGCCTTTGAATGGGTAAGCCCGCTAAAAGTTGATCATAAAGATCAGCTACCTTTTTTCGCTTTGCAATAAATTCATCCATCATGGGCAAAAGGCATAAACCCATTGCCGCATGAAATTCCGAACTCTTTCCATTGATGCCGATTGAAAAATGTTCATCACCCACATGCCCGAACTGGCGGTACAAGGTCATTTTTGCCGCAAGCGCATCATCATTGGTAATGATGGCACCACCTTCAATGGTATGAAAAACTTTTGTAGCATGAAAACTGCAGGTGGCAATATCGCCATAAGATAATATCTGTTTCTCCTTATAACTTGCGCCAAATGCATGCGCTCCATCATAAATTACTTTGAGCCGGTGCTTTGCGGCGATCTTTTCTATTGCCTCAACATCGCAGGGATTACCATATACATGTGTGGCTAAAATAGCTACAGTTGTTGTTGTGATCAGTGCCTCTATCTTTTCCGGATCAATATTGAAATCAGTATATTTTACATCAGCAAATACCGGTGTGCATCCTTCCCATAAAATGGAATTGGTAGTGGCAACGTAGGAAAACGGAGTGGTGATCACTTCTCCTTTTACTGCAAGCGCTTTTAAAGCGATCTGTAAAGCGATCGTTCCGTTATTAACATACAATAAATGTTTAACGCCTAAATAATGCTTTAATTTCTCTTCGAGCTCCTGCACCAATGGGCCATTATTGGTTAACCATTTTTTCTCCCATATCTGTTTTAAATAGCCTTCATAATGCTCAATTGGTGGAAGGTATGGCTGTGTTACATTTATCATTTTAACTTTTTTGCTGCCGTACACTGCTTCTTATACTTCTGTGAACTGCTGTAATTTTTCGCAAATATACCTTAGTGTATTTAATTACTTTTTTTATTGAGCCCGCCGGAATTAAACAGCCTATTTATTTTGCATTCCTTATATCATGCACCAACTCTATTGCAGCTTTTGTTTCACTGATCCTAAACCCGTTACCGGCTATGATAGCTTCATAGCTTTTGGTATGCAATTCCGTAAACCCCTCGCTAAACTCAAATTCGTCCCCATCAATACTTAATATGCGGTAAGTGCGCTTACCTGCAGCTTTTATATCAGCAGGTAATGCATTGGCATCGATGCTCAACATCCAGTTGATATTAGCCTTTTCCAGGACCAAATTACCTTTTGCT
>JBBRPX010000058.1:0-16871 GCA_038227505.1 Chitinophagales bacterium | reverse complement strand
TAATTTCATCATTTTACTTTTCATCTTTATTAATCTTTTTTAGTCTATCCTGCTGGTATTTAGTAGCTAATTTGTACCCTTTTGGCGAAACCATACCAAATAAAAAATGTAAGGTTATTTCCTGTTCAATAGCGCCGAGACTTAGTTTTACTTTTGTATGAAACTCAGGGTTAAAAGGCAACATCATACTTTCTACTCTAAACCGGGCAAGCACTTCTACTTTCAGATCTTCTCTATACAATTCTTCTTTAATCCCTCTTTCGAGATTTTTTTTAATTACACCGAAGAGGTAATCGTTCTTGTGTTTTAAAAATTTTTGATAAGCAGCAGGATAATATTTTTGCATATCAAACAGTAGGGATGGGTTCATAGATCTAAAGGCTTCCATAATGAAATCCATGGCGAGAAAAATTTCTTGTACTGCGTTTTCTGCAGCAGTAGTATCTCTTTCACAGCAGGTTTCGCTGTGTTCCAATAAAGATTTTATAACATCGTCTACCAAGGCATCTTTATCTGCATAAGACTGATAAATGGTTTTTTTGCTGATGCCAAGCTTGCCTGCAATATCATCCATGCTCACACTCTTAAGGCCAAACTGCATGAATAATTCATGCGCTTTTTGCTTTATTCTGTCGCCTGTCGTTAATATTGTTGTCATAATTCGGATGCAAAACTATGGAAACTTTTTATGTAACACAAGTTTCCATGTTATTAAATCATTACCGCTTGTAATATTTTTTAAGTGCAAATAGTTTTTAAAAGCAAAGCGCACAATAAAATTATATTTGTAGATTAACAGCGTTTATTATGGAAAAGTCATTTGATTACAGAAAGTTTCTTCAATATTTTTTACAAGGTTTGTTGGTGATGGCACCTGTGGCCATTACGATTTACGCCTTGTTTTTTGTGATATCTACTATAGATGGGTGGATACCTATTTTTAGTTATAAAGACGAAATAGGTATTACGCATGTGCAGAATTATGGGCTTGGCTTTATAATAATTTTGGCTGCTATTATTTTAATAGGATACTTCAGTTCGTTTTTTATAACGAGTCGCATAATCAGTTTTTTAGATAAGGTGATGCAAAAAGCACCTGGTATTAAACATATATATGGTACAACAAGAGATTTTTTTGAAGCCTTTGCAGGAGATAAGAAAAAGTTTACACAAAATGTATTGGCAAATGTTGATGACACCGATGTGTGGCGCATGGGGTTTATTACAAAAGAAGACATGAGTGATTTTGGGCTGGTGGATTTTGTGGCGGTATACATTCCAATGGCTTATTCAGTATCAGGCAATGTGTACATCATACCAAGAACAAGAATAAAATACATCACTCATATATCTAGCGCACAGACTATGAAATTTGCAGTGAGCGGCGGGGTCACTGATATTTCGGAAGAATGATGACAATTAGCTAATTCGATAATGTGCTGATTTACTAATGAGGAACTAAAACCATGTCAGGATATATTGATAACAAAACACCAAATTAAAATGAATAAAGTATTTAAGTGTGCTTTGATTTTTTCTATTTTGTTGTTCAGTTATCTCCAATCTTTTTGCTGGGGATTTTATGCGCATCAAAAAATAAATTACTACGCCTGTTTTTTATTACCTCCGGAGATGATGGTTTTGTATAAACCCAATATTGCCTTTTTATCTGAACATGCCGTTGACCCTGACAAGCGCCGTTATGCTGTAAAGGATGAAGGCCCAAGACATTTTATTGATATTGATTACTACGGAAAATATCCGTTTGATTCGCTGCCTCATAAATGGAAAGATGCTGTAGCAAAATATTCGGAAGACACATTGCAAAGCCAGGGAATAGTGCCTTGGCATGTGCAGGTAATGTTACAACGATTAACCAACTCATTTAAAGAAAAAAATTATAGTGGGATAATGAAAAACAGTGCGGAGCTTGGGCATTATATTGCAGATGCACATGTGCCGCTTCATGCAAACAGCAACCACAATGGACAATTTACAAATCAAAAAGGCATACATGGTTTTTGGGAGAGCAGGGTGCCGGAATTGCTGGCAGAAAAGGAATGGGATTTTATGATTGGCAAAGCAGTTTACATTAAAGACCCAGCCTCCTATATTTGGGATAGAGTGTTGGAAAGTGCAAAAGCGAGTGACAGTGTGTTGAATTTTGAAAAGGAGTTATCCAAACAATTTTCTGCAGATCAAAAATATTCTTTTGAAAACAGAAATGGAAAAGTTATACGCCAATATTCAACTGCATTTGCATTGGCATTTAATAAAAAACTTGATGGCATGGTGGAGCGGAGAATGCGACTCTCCATACAAAGTATTGCATCATTCTGGTACACAGCCTGGGTAAATGCAGGACAGCCAGATTTAAAGGGGTTGGTTAAACAAAAATTTAGCGAAGCCGATGTAAAAGAATTTGAAGAAATGAACAGCAAATGGAACAGTGGAGGAAAGATTATTGGCAGAGAGGAGGATTGAGCAAATCTATTTGATTACAGACTTCGGCAACATCAATAAGAAGGGCAATGCTTTGGTATAATCCAGGTTTTGGTATTCAACACCCAATAATCGAATGTTTTTGTAGTAATCCTTCAGCATTGTGTAATAATATTTCTCGCTTTCAATAAACCATGCATTATCACCAAGTTTTTGAGCAATAAACCATTTCTCTAAAAGCCTCCCTGTACGACCGTTCCCATCATTAAAAGGATGTATTTTCACAAATACAAGATGAACCATAGCTGAATAAAAAAAGACTTCATTAAAAGTCAGCTTTTGCCTGATTAAATGATTCAAATCAATAAAAAAAAAATCCAATGCAAGTTCCAATTCATCCAGTGCTGCAGCCACATATTCAATATTTCCCTCAGCGTTTGTTACATACATATTTTGAGTGCGTGCTGTACCTTGTTTAGAAGAGGGTAATATATTCTTTGTTATAATTTTGTGTACTTCAATAAGATTGTTTTTATTTAATAAATTATCTTTTGCAAAACCGTATGCGGTGTATAAGTCATCCGTTTTTTTTGTATAGTCTGGCAAAAATTCGAAGCCATATTTTTTATGGTTTATATAGCTGTCCAATTCAATATTTACACCTTCTATTTTACTGGAATAAACGGAAGAAACGGATGTATAAAAACTAAAGCTCTCCGATGAGATAGCTGCATCTTTCAAATTATCGAAAGCAAACTCCAGATCAGTTGGAATTTCCTTTAAAAAAGGAATCAATAAATCGCTTGAGATTATATTTAAATCCATTTGGCTAAAGTAAGTTTTTAAAAATATGAACATGGAATAAATAATATTTAGTGATATATTTTCAAATATAAATTCATGATTAGTTCACATATGATTTTTAATTTTATTAAGTATTTAAGTTAACTTTATTACTCAACAACATTGGTAAGAAATGAAAAATAAATACTTCTTTATTATCGTTGCCACTTTCTTATCAATACTTTTTTACTCTTGTAAGAAAGATAGAACAGAAGATGCTCAATGTATAGAACCTGCTGTAGTTCCTTTTCAACCATATTCATACCCTGTATGGCACCCTAATGGGCAACTGCTTGGGTTTACTTACACACCCTTAGCAGGGATTGGTAGCAATGGTAAAGCTCCTTGTATTTATTATAGCTATTTTGCCAATGCTGATTCTACAGGGTTTTACTTGATGAACAAGGATGGTTCAAGCTTTAGAAGGGTTACTAATTTTAGAGTATATTCTCCAGCATAGTCGCCCGATGGTAAATGGCTAGCATTTTCACTTGGCTCTAATATTTTTAAAATGCGGTACAATGCTCCCAATTTTGATACTGCCAATATTATTCGGCTTACTAACGGCGGT
Source organism: Chitinophagales bacterium (assembly GCA_038227505.1). Taxonomy (GTDB): domain Bacteria; phylum Bacteroidota; class Bacteroidia; order Chitinophagales; family Chitinophagaceae; genus Ferruginibacter. The sequence continues at coordinate 13,015 of JBBRPX010000058.1, read as the reverse complement.
GGTAATTTTTCTCCTAGTTGGACTGCCAATAGCGATACAATTTATTTCGACTCAAACAACACATTGCCTTCAGGAACAAATTTTTACACAATTTGGAAAATGGCATCTTCTGATGGGAGTGCAAAACAAAGATTAATAGATGCAACGCTACTTGGTGATGTTAGGTCACCCCACGTAGGGTCAAATACAAAAATATATTTTACCCAATTTGTTTGTGGTATTAATCAAATTTTTCAAATGAATCCTGATGGGTCTGGAAAAATACAATATTCGAATAATGGATTTGATATTAAAACTCCAAAATACTATCAGGGTAAATTATTTTATGAAGGTAATGACTTAGGTGTAGTAAACTCATTTGGCGGTAGTGGTACAAAGTTAGCTGCTCCTGCTATTACTTACGATATATCTACAAATGGCGAAATTGTATACAGCAAAATGTACTACAGCATTAGCGAATATAGAAAGCAAATAGGCACTTTATGGATAATGAATGCAGATGGTACAAATAATCATCAATTAACTTTTAATAATTTTTAAAAATTATTTAAAATTACAAGCACTCAGTTTTTTGACATTTTAAATTAAATTTATGCAACGAAAAAACGCTATAAAATGAAAAACAAATACTCCGTTTTTATCGCCACTGCTTATTTGGCAATACTATTTTACTCCTGTAAAAAAGATGGAAATGATACCCCTTTTTGTGTAACACCCCTCGTTATACCTTACCAACCCTATTTAAACCCAGTGTGGCACCCAAATGCTGTTTTGTTAGGGTTTAACTACCAACCATTATCAGGTGTGTATAAAAATGGTACAGAACCTTGTGTTTGGTATATGAACAGCATAAAAGCAGATTCCGTTGGCTTTTATATAATGAACAAAAATGGTACGGGCTTAAAACGGGTTACAAATTATATGCTTGGGGCACCTTCGTGGTCGCCTGATGGTACTTCAATAGCTTTTTCTTTAGGGCCAAACATTTACAAAATGCCCTTTAATGGCAGCACTTTCGATACATCGCAAATAGTGCCATTAACAAATATAGGAGGGAATTTTTATCCAAGTTGGACTCAAAACAGCGACAGCATTTATTTTGATTCAAATAATAATGCCCCGTTGGGGACAAGCTTTTACTCAATCTGGAAAATGGCAAGCAATGGTAGTGGAAAAACTAGGCTTACCCAGTCGGCAGGTATTGGAGATACACGACAGCCTTTCGTAGGTTCTGACAATAAAATTTACTATGTTGGTTATTATTTAAATCAACCGGAAATATTTTCAATGAATAAGGATGGCACAAGTATAACACAATTGACAAATAATGGAAGTAAGGGGGTGCGGCGCTATCCGAAATATTATTCAGGGAAACTGTTTTATTGGGATGCTAGATTGTACTATTCACAACCAAATCTATTCGTCCCACAAGAGCTAACGATATGTAATGAAACTTACGACATTTCTAACAATGGTAGTGTTGTGTATATCTATTCAGAAAGAAATATACCTGATCGAAGATTTGGCACTTTATGGACAATGAATATTGATGGAACAAACAAACAACAAATAACCTTTAATAACTATTAAATCAAAAAGAACATGAAACTAAAAATTATTTTAGCATTATGGTTAACGGGATTTATTTATGTAACAACTAAGGCACAATCATCAATACAAAATCAGGTATTGGTTTATTTTACTACGGGTGTGCAGCGCAATACACCACCTTATCAAAATTCAGTGACAATTTCTTCACTGAATATAAATCAGTTGTTATCAAACTATAATCTAAGCGCAGTCAATGTTACTCCTGCCTTCCCAGACTTTAATGAAGCTGACACTTTTAATATTGAAATAGGAGAAGCTTCAAAACAGATGAATTATGCAAAAGTTTTTACCATTTTATTGCCCGACACTACTGCCAAAACATCCTTGATAAATGCTTTAAGCGCCATGCCTGAGGTTTTGTATGCAGAAGCTGATGCAGAAGCAATAACAAACCTCATACCGGGAGACGGAAGATTTGGACAACAGTGGAATATGCGAAATACAGTATTACCCGGTGCAGATATCCATGCCGAAGCTGCTTGGGATATTTATACGGGAAATGCAAACGCAATTATTGCTGTGATAGATGGTGGGGTTGATGTAAATCATAATGACCTATCTGCCAAAATTTTAGGTGGAGATAATACTTTTTCTATCGAAACTAACCAGTTCGGAGAACAATTTAGTCATGGATCCCATGTAGCAGGGATAGCTGCTGCGGTTACAAACAATACTAATAACAATGGTGTGGCAGGTGTAGATTGGCAGGCCAAAATACATTCAAAACATGTGATAAATAATGGCTTAGGAGAAGCGGGCATAGCCAAAGCTATTAGGGATGCTGTTGCCTTTAGCCCCAATGTGTGGACGCTGAATCATAGTTGGGCCCTTAACAAAGGAAGAGATGCACAGGGCTTTCCAATTCCGGGGCTGTATTCCGTCACAGTTCGGTCGGCCTTTTCTACAGGATATAAAAACAATAGAGTACAATGTGTTGCCATGGGTAACCATCAAATCTGGAATAACGGCATTTATGCTAACATTGTTGGCTATCCTGTAGGTTTTAATTCTGGTATTATTGCAGTAGGAGCTACAGATATTTTTGATGGTATTGCCGATTTTTCCGCTAATGGCCCACACATAGATGTATCTGCTCCTGGTGTAAACATACCATCGACCAATTTTAATAATGGATATATAAACCTTTCCGGCACATCAATGGCTACACCCCATGTAGCAGGCCTGGCATCGCTTCTTAAAGGTTTTAATACCAACCTTGCCAATGATGATATTGAACAAATAATTAGGTTATCAGCAGATGATAAAGGTGCCATGGGTTTCGATAACTAATTTGGTATGGGTCGTATAAATGCACAGCGGGCGTTGCAATTGTTGCAGGCGCCCAATACGCTGCAACAATTAAGTACTACAGGGGGTACCATTTTTAGTACTACAGGCACAACTACTAAAGTATTTTTAGGAGTACCTGGTTTGGCAGATGCAGCGTATTTTGTAAAAAGAAGCGAAGTAAGAACTAATATCACGTTTCCCGCAATGTGCAACCTCATTGGCGCTTGGGGCAGGGGTGTTGGTACTACAGGGTACAGAGAAGAATTGAATCGATGCTATGGCGAGGGTATTTGTGAAGTAGTACCTGGTACGCTTACCAATACATCTGCTACGTTGCGGACTTTTATCTATGAAGTATTTACAGCGGCGGGGCAAAATGTGGGCTTTTACCCTAAAGCCGCGGCAAATGTAGTGTTTCAATATACAATACTTGGAGTTCCTAAACCTTCTATCATAAATGGGGATAATACAGTTTGTGGTACATCAAACCCATTTACTATTTCATCATTACCTATTGGTGCAACAGTTGTTTGGACAGCTTCTCCATCAGGAATAGTAACTATTAATACACCTAATGGCCAATCAACTTCAATAACAAAAATTACAGATGGTTTAATTTCTTTAACTGCTACAATCTCTAATGCATGTAATGGCAGTAACATAATAATCACAAAAAGCAATATAAGAATAGGCGGCCCGGGTGATATACAAGGTGTAACAACAGAATATGCAACTATACATTGTACAGTGAATGGTTATAAGTTTACAATAATTGGCGCAGAAGGCGCAACAAATTTTAAATGGTACTCAACTAACATTACACAAAGTACTCCTGCTGCACTTTTTAGAAATTCTTCATTGAGAACACAAAGGGGTCCATCCGATGGCAGTTGTGATCAAATTGTAATAAAAATAGAAGCAGAAAATTCATGTACTCTTAGCAATCCAAAAGTTTATACATTTCCCTCAGATATGTGCCCACCTTATACTGATGGAAGTTGCACCTATGGAAGAACACTTGCTGCTTCACCAAACCCTTCACCAAACTCTATTCAAATAACATTAGTGGATGAAACAAATGTTATTCCGCCATACACCCAACCTAAAAAAATAATGAAAGTGAGGATAGTAGATAAAATGGGAATTATTAGAAGAAACATTGCAGGTAGTGGAGCAGAATCAATGATACTCAACATTTCTTCGTTAGCGACAGATACTTACACAATAATTGCGTACGATGGTAAAACCTGGATGAGTAAACAAATTATAAAGAATTAAATTCTCTGTTTCATTTTGAAAGCGGCAAATATTGCCGCTTTTTTTTGTTTGCAGCATTACTGAATTATATCTGTACACGTATTTTAATTTCTTACTTTTGACCGTTCAAAATAATACACAGTGGTTTACAATTTTAATGCAGGTCCGTCAATACTGCCAAAAGAGGTTTTTGAAGAAGCTGCAGCAGCAGTTTTAAATTACAATAGTTCCGGGCTTTCTATACTTGAATATGGCCATCGCACACACGCGTTTGAAGCAATTATGCAGGAGGCGAGAGATTTAATGAGGGAGTTGATGAATTTGGATGATAACCACGAGGTACTTTTTTTACATGGTGGCGCCTCAACACAATTTATGCAGGTACCTATGAACCTCTTAGATCTTAAAGAAACCGGTGCATATACCGATACCGGTTTGTGGGCCGCTAAAGCAATTAAAGAAGCCAAGCTTTTTGGAAAGCCCGAAATAGTATGTTCATCAAAAGATAAAAATTATACCTACCTACCCAAAGATTTTGCCGTACCTAATGATGCAAAATATTTGCACATCACCACCAACAATACCATTTACGGAACACAATGGCAAAAAATACCTGTTACCTCAAACTCAATGGTGGCAGATATGAGCAGCGATATTTTAAGCAGGAATATGAATTTTAATGCATTCGATCTTATATATGCAGGTGCACAAAAAAATATTGGTGCAGCAGGTGTTACCATTTTAGTTGTAAATAAAAATATACTTGGTAAAATAAAACGGAACATTCCAACCATGATGGATTACCGCAACCATATTGCCGAAGCAAGTATGTTAAATACACCGCCGGTTTTTGCCGTATATACATGCATGCTTACACTAAGATGGTTAAAAAAGCAAGGAGGTGTAAAAGCCATTGAAAAATTAAATAATGAAAAAGCTGCCATACTCTATGCAGAAATAGACCGCAATAGTTTATTTAAGGGTACTGTGGAAAAAGAAGACAGAAGTAAAATGAACGCCTGTTTTGTTATGAATGAAGCAAACAGAGAAGCTGCGTTTTTACAATATGCTACTGAAAATAACATTATAGGTATTAAAGGCCACAGGAGTGTGGGTGGTTTTAGAGCATCTTTATACAATGCAATGCCAATAAGCAGTGTAGAATATTTGGTACAATTGATGCAGGCATTTGAAGGAAAGTAAACGGCAGCGAAAGAATAACCTTAATAATTAAAAAAATACATGATTACAATTTCACCCTTTGCAGCATTAAGACCAGAAGTAGCACTTGCCAAAGCCGTAGCATCACGACCGTACGATGTTTTGACCAGCAAAGAAGCAAGAACAGTAGCACAGGGAAATCCAAATACTTTTTTACATATTACCAAAAGTGAAATTGATTTACCTGAAACAATAGATGTTCATTCAGCTGAAGTTTATGCAAAAGCTAAAGAGAATCTAGCCGCATTTATGAGTCGCAACATTCTATTTCAGGAGAGCAAACCGTGCTATTATGTTTATGAATTAACTATGAATGGCAGAGCGCAGGTTGGTTTGGTTTGTGGCAGCTCAATTGATGATTATGAAAATGGGCTTATAAAAAAACATGAATTTACCAGGCCTGAAAAAGAACTTGACAGGATTACCCATATAAAAACAACCGGGGCCCAAACAGGCAATGTATTTCTTGCTTATAGAAATGTAGCAGAAATAGATGAACTAATTGCAAGCTGTATGAGTGATAAATCTCCTCAATACAGTTTTGCAGCAGATGATGGCGTACAACACAATATTTGGGTAGTAAATGATGAAAAAAATATTGACCTCATCACCAATCTTTTTAAAACAAAAGTACCTGCTACTTATATAGCCGATGGGCATCACAGAGCAGCTTCTGCAGCAAAAGTAAGAGCAGTATTGGGCAACGATGCAAAGGAAAATGCAAGTATTTTTTTAACTACACTTTTTCCGGCTAACCAGCTAAGTATAATGGATTACAACCGAGTTGTAAAAGATTTAAATGGACACACACCTGAAGATTTTTTAAAAGAATTGGCAACCAATTTCACGATCGAAAAAAAACAACAGGCATACAAACCGGCTGCCATTCATGAATTTGGTTTGTATTTAAATAACGCATGGTATTGCCTTACAGCAAATGAAAATATTATAAAGAGCGATGTACTAGGTGTATTAGATATAAATATTTTACAGGAAAATATATTGACCCCACTATTAAATATAGTTGACCAGCGTACAGATGCAAGAATTGATTTTGTTGGCGGCATAAGAGGCTTGGAGGAGTTGGAGAAAAAAGTTGACAGCGGAGAAATGATAATGGCGATAAGCCTATATCCAGTTAGCATGCAGCAATTGTTTGCCGTTGCTGATAGTGGGGATGTAATGCCGCCTAAAAGTACCTGGTTTGAACCAAAGCTGCGGGATGGCTTACTAACACATTTAATTAATTAATAAAAGGGTGCTTTTTAAGCACCCTTTTTTATCTTTACCATGCATGAAAAAAATAATCTTACTAACAGCACTCTCCATTGTTATTTTAATGAACGGTGTTTCCGCTCAAAACACGGAGCAACTGCAGCAAACCGCCCAAGCATTTATGCGACAGGGCGACTATTCCAATGCTGTTCTTGTATTAAATAGAGCACTACAGAAGGCTCCTGAAAACACCGCATTTGCAAAAGACCTTGCCCTCAGCTATTATTATCAAAAAGATAATTTAAAAGCTTTAGAAATCATTAAACCGGTGTTGGACAGTAAAGATGCAGATGACCAGTGCTTTCAGATTGCAGGTGATATTTACAAACAACTTGATCAACCTAAAGAGTGCGAAAAAGTTTATAGAAAAGGCATAAAGAAATTTCCCTCCAGCGGACCTTTATATAGCGAACTAGGAGAAATTATTTTCGTTGACAGTAAAATTGAAGCCATAAAAAGCTGGGAGAAAGGTATTGAGACAGACCCATCTTACAACAAAAATTATTACAATGCTGCCCGGTTTTACTTTTTTTCTGCAGACAATATTTGGGCAATAATTTATGGAGAAATGTATGTAAATATGGATCCTACCGGCATTAAGACACCTGAGATAAAACAACTTATTTTAGATGCTTATAAAAAATTATTTACTGAGCAGATTACAGAAAAAACAAGTACTGGTAAAAACGTATTTGTAAAAAGTTACCTTGAGGTTTTGAACAGGCAAAGCGCACTTACTTCCGGCGGCATCAATGCTGAAATACTTTCAATGATTAGAGCACGGTTTATTATTGATTGGTTTTCTGAAAAAAACAGACCCGCATTTAAACTATTTTCATATCAACAACAACTGTTAAGAGAGGGTATGTTTGAGGCATACAACCAATGGCTTTTTGGAGCAACAGAAAACCTGAGTGCTTACGATAACTGGATAAAAACCCATTCAGCCGAGAATGAATTATTTTCAGGTTTACAAAAATCTCGAATGTTTAAAGTTCCGGCAGATCAATACTACCACTAAATAAATATTTGATGTTTAAACACTAATATTTATGTTTGTATAAATAAAAATTATTTACATGAAAAAATTATTTGTAATCATTGTTGTGGCAATTTCTTTTGCTGCCTGCAACAACAATACTACTGAAAAGAAAGTAGAAACAACAGAAAAGCAAACAGCGGCAAGTACTGACGGCACTGCATATGTAGTTGATTCTACCTCTACCATTACCTGGACCGGAAGCAAACCTACCGGTAAACACACAGGAACATTTAAAATTTATGATGGTGCACTTTATGTAAAAAATGGAATGCTTACGGGTGGTACTTTTACCATCAACATGAATTCATTAAACAATGATGACCTCGCTAGCGATGCAGAATCTAAAGGCAAGCTGGAAGGGCATTTAAAAAGTCCTGATTTTTTTGATGTAGCAAAATAAACAACTGCCAAGTTTGAAATTACAGCAGTAGAACAAAATACTGATACAACAAAAAAAGATATTACACACATCATAAAAGGTAACCTTACATTAAAAGACAGTACCAAAAACGTTGCAATACCTGCAAGAGTAACAATAGATACAAAAACGTTGGCAGCAACTGCAACATTTAGTATAGATAGAACTTTATGGGGTATCAGCTACAAGGGCCCCGATAACCCACAAGACTGGATTATAGCAAAGGCAGTAGATTTAAAATTAAATTTAACTGCAGCTACAAAATAAATCAACTTTCATCTTTTGGTAAGCCATCCGTAAAGGATGGCTTTTTTTTTATAACTTAGTTTTTAAATAATACTCCCTAAACAAAACAATGAGGGAATCAATTATTTGCTAAAAACGATTCTAGCAAAAACGCTTGTTAAAATTTCATAAATGAATGAACATTCCAGAATATTTGATTTTATGTATTATCAGCAGGAGCATTTTCCTAAAGACGATATGTTTGCCGCAAAAATAAACAATGTATGGGAGCCAATAAGTACTGCAGAAGCGGTTTTGCAGGTAAATAAACTTAGCGCCGGTTTATTGAAAATAGGAGTAGGTGGAAACGATATGACGGTGGAAAAGCAAGACAAAATTGCGCTCATTTCTCGCAACAGACCTGAGTGGCTTATGCTCGACCTTGCGTGCCAGCAAATTGGAGCCATACTTTGCCCTATTTACCCAACGACAAATGTAAATGAGCTGGAATTTATTTTTAACGATGCAGAAATTAAAATTGCTTTTGTAAGTGGTGACGAAATCTTACAAAAAGTAAATGATATAAGACCGAGGGTTTCGTCTTTAATAGACGTTTATAATTTTGATGTATCCCCTACAGTAAAATTCTGGAAAGATCTTCTCAGTAATGTTACAGATGATGATTTACAAAACTTAGAGCTTGTTAAAGCAACTATTAAAGCTCATCATTGTGCCACCATTATTTACACATCCGGCACAACCGGTTTCCCAAAAGGTGTAATGTTGAGCCACAGGAATATTGTGAGCAACGTAGAGAATGGCAAAATAAGTTTTCCTTTTAGTGACAATCCTCATGGCAGAACCCTCAGTTTTTTACCACTCAATCATATTTTTGAAAGACTTGCATCGTATATTTTTATGAGCAGCGGGCACTCCATTTACTTTGCTGAAAGTATGGAATCTATTGGCGATAATTTAAAAGAAGTGCAGCCAACAGTTTTTTGTACTGTACCACGTCTGCTCGAAAAAGTATATGAAAAAATAATGGCGAAGGGTGCTGAATTGACCGGTGTAAAAAAACAACTTTTCTTTTGGGCGGTAGATCTTGCTAACAAATACGACAATCTTAACAGCGGCGGGATAAGTTATAATTTGCAACTTGCACTTGCCAATAAACTAATTTTTAATAAATGGCGAGAAGCGCTTGGTGGCAACATTTCGTACATTATTACGGGTGGTGCAGCTTGCCAGGTAAGGCTTCTACGAATATTTAATGCAGCACAAATACCAATTTTTGAAGGGTATGGGCCAACAGAAAACAGCCCTGTAATAAGCGTGAACCGACGTGAAAAAGGCGGGATGAAATTTGGCACCGTAGGACCCGTTATGGAAGGCCAAGAAGTAAAATTATTAGAAGATGGGGAAATATGTGTGAAGGGACCAAGCGTAATGATAGGGTATTATAAGCGTGCAGAATTAACTGCCGAAACCATAAAAGATGGATGGTTACTAACGGGCGACATTGGCGTTTTTGAAGGTAAATTTTTAAAGATCACCGATAGAAAAAAAGAACTTTTTAAAACGAGCGGTGGCAAATATGTCGCTCCGCAGCCCATTGAGAACAAAATGAAGGAGTCTCCTTTTGTTGAACAGATTATTATTATTGGTGCAGAAGAAAAATTTGTGGGTGCGCTGATTGTTCCATCAATGCCGAGTTTAAAAGAATGGATGCGCACGCAGGATATTCCTTTTACAACAAATGAAGATGCCTTGCACAACCCCAAAGTGCGTGGGCTTTACAAAGAATTGATAGAATCTTTTAATAAGTTTTTTAACCATGTAGAGCAGGTAAAAAAGTTTGAATTACTGCCGAATGAATGGACCATTGAAAGTGGTGAACTTACACCAACGTTAAAACTGAAAAGAAAAGTAATTATGGAAAAATTTAAACCGGCTATCGCAAGAATTTATCAATAGCCATTACTTATTATCGCAGGTATGTTTTCAAACTCTTCTGTTTTGTCAATAAAACCATGAGAGCCTAAACTTTTACACAAAGTTCTGTTGTATTCGGTTGCTTTGTTGGTAACCATTATAACCTTCATTTCAGGGTAATAGTTTCGTATATACTTAAGCAGATCAATACCGCTTTCCTCCTGCAAATGAATGTCAAGTAACGCAACATCAGGCTCCATCTTTTTTACAAGCGCAATGGAATCCACATAATTTTCTGCAATAAATATTTCTGAAACGCATGCTATTTCCTCCACCATTTCTTTTAGGCGAACAGCAACGAGCAGTGAGTCATCTACTATTAATACTTTTATGTTTTTTTGGTTTGCCAGTATATAAAGTTTTTTCAAATTTAACCTTTATACGCCATCTTAATTGTAGGATAAGAACTACAACAGTTTATGCTCCATTGAATAAAGCGTAAGCTCTGCATTATTTTTTAGATTCATTTTGGCCATTATACGGGAGCGATATGTACTTACCGTTGTAACACTTAAAAAAAGTGATTCTGCAATTTCAGAAACAGATCTGCCTGCTGCAAGCATTTTTAAAACATTGAACTCTCTGTCAGATAAATATTCGTGTAACGGTTTGTTGCGATCCTGATCAAGCGTTGCAGCAAGTTTTTCAGCCACTGATGCAGAAATGTATTTTTTGCCAAGCATTACCTTCTTTACAGCATTCACCAATTCATCAGGAGCCATATCTTTGCTTAAATAACCGGATGCACCTGCTTTTAAAACCCTCAGCGCATACTGTTCTTCAGGATGAATACTTAAAATAAGAACAGGCAAATTGGGGTGTAATTGCTTTATTTGCTGCAGTGCGTCAAGCCCACTTCTACCCGGCATGCTTAGGTCGCTAATAACAACATCCCAGGATGATTTAACTACATTTTTTATAAGGTCTTCCGCATCACCCACTTCCTCTACCAATGCTCCCGGAAAACCTTCCAATAAAATTTGTCTTAATCCTCGTCTTACTACAGTGTGATCATCTGCAACTAAAATTCTGATCATAAAAAAATATTATAGTCTATTTTAAAGGTACAGTAATTATTACAGAAGTCCCCTTCCCTGCATTACCGTTAATTTCATATTTACCACTTATCAACTGTATTCTTTCCTTCATACCAAGCAGCCCAAGTGTCTTTTTGTTTTTATTTTCATGTGCATTAAAACCTATTCCGTTGTCTTCTATAAATAGTGTGATAACATAATTCTCCAGCCTAAAAAATGAAATTACTTCGGTTGCTTTTGAGTGCCTCAATACATTTGTTAGACTTTCCTGAAAAATACGAAACACGGCCGTTGCAACATCAGCACTTACTTCTATCTGGCTTACGTTAGTTTTAAAAATAGACTTGATTTCTGAACGCTTTTCAAACTCTTCGCTTTGCCATTCCATAGCAGCAATTAGCCCCAAATCATCTAGAATACTAGGCCGTAATTCAGTAGCAATACGCCTTACAGTAATAACAGTTTTATCAATCAGCTCTATGGCATCTTTCATTTTTTCGTTGATCGCTTCATCTTCAGATTTTATTTTTCTGCTAAGCCATGATATATCCATTTTTAAACCTGTAAGCTGTTGCCCCAGTTCATCATGTATTTCACGGGCCATATGTATTCGTTCATTTTCCCTAATGCTTTCCAAATGCGAAGCAAGATCTCTGAGTGCGTTGTTAGATTTTAGTAACCTTTCTTCAGCTTCAAACTTTCCTGTGACATCGTTTGCAAGCGACAGAATAGCCGGTTTCCCCTCATAAATAATATCGTTCGTAAGAACATCAACCTTCATGATTTGGCCGTTGCTTTTTACATGTTCGTATATCCCTTCCATCACTGTTTCCCCCTTTTTTTTAGTGGACAGCTGCTTTTTTAAAATATTGTTAGATGAATTAAGGTCGGATAATTTCATTTTTAGAAATTCCTTTTTGCTGTACCCATAAGAAACCAAAGCTGCATTGTTTACATCAATAAAATTATTGTCTGCCTGGCTGTTTATCCACATGGGAAGTGGGTTATCATTAAAAAGGAGGCGGTACTTTTTTTCAGAGGCCCTTAATGCATCTTCTACCTGGGTACGTTCCGTTATATCTCTTAATATTCTTTGAAAGCGCCCGTCAGAAAGTTGCTTGGCGCTTACTTCCACATTAATCATTTTCCCTCCTTTTCGCCTTATAAAATGTTCTGATATTACCACTGCGCCATTTGCCATAGCATTATAACGCAAGGGCCTTTTAATACCTCCTTCTACATAAAATATATCATCTATATTCATGGTATTAAGTTCCTTTTTTTGATATCCGGTTAAGGTAGCTGCACTTTCATTAACTTCCATAAAATTGCCTTCTTCATCCGTTATAATAATACCGTCAGATGCCTGCTGCACAAGTGTTCTAAACTTTTGCTCACTTTCAAAAAGTTCTTTTTGCGATTTTATTTTTTCAGAAATATCAATCCCTACACCCAGTATACAATCCTCATCTTCATATTTGATGTACATGCCGGTAAAATAGTATGGAATAAGTTTACCGTCTTTAGTTTTAAAATTTCCTTCCATCTCATCACTACCATGTAATAAAGCATTTTTAAATTTCTCTTCTACCATATTTCTTTCATCAGCCTCAAAAAACTCCAATACATGAATTTTTTCTATCT
>JBBRPX010000057.1:0-17008 GCA_038227505.1 Chitinophagales bacterium | reverse complement strand
TTGCTCTCTTTATCCAGCTCTTTGTTTTCTGTGAGCCAGTCGTACGCAGCTAAAAAAAAGCCACCCGTGCCACATGCCAGGTCAGCAATGGTTTTCTTTGCTTCGGGGCGCAGACATTCTACCATGGCACTTATGAGTGGGCGAGGGGTGAAGTATTGCCCGGCACCGCTCTTGGTATCTTCTGCATTTTTCTCTAACAGCCCTTCGTAAATATCGCCTTTGTCTTTTACGCCCATCAGCACCCATTGCTCTGCGTTTATTAGCGCTATCAGTTTATACAGTTTTGCAGGGTCGGTTATTTTGTTTTGGCTCTTGGTAAATATCTGCCCCAAAATGCCTTTTTCTTTTGCAAGCTCCCGCAGCAGGTGGTTGTAATGCACTTCCAGCTCATCGCCGGTTTTGCCCGTGAGCGATGGCCAGTTGTATGCCGCCGGAATAGGCATGGCCCGGTTGTGTGGCGGCTTGCTGTATTCGTCTGCCATTTTTAAAAACAGCAAATACGTTAACTGCTCCAGGTAATCGCCGTAGCCCACACCATCATCTCGTAGTGTTTGGCAAAATGCCCATACTTTGGAAACGATGGAAGAGGTGTTGGTGGTGTTGTTGTTGCTCATGTTCATCTTTGCTTTTACCTTGTAATTTATAATCCTTGCTTTGGCTATTTAATTTGTCACAGTAAAAATATTAATCCTTCTTATTGCAATAGATTATTATTCAGCCTGGTCTTTTATTTTGTTCCTTATTGCTTGTGTTATATAATAGCCGCCCGTTTTAGGCGATCCTCTAAATTCAATAATATCCATATCTTTAATGAGTTTCAGATATCGTTGAGTAGTGCGGATAGATTTACCTGTTGTTACTGCTAAATCATTTGCTTTAGATCCTTCTTTTGCAATAATGGTTTTTACCAGCTTATTGATATCCGTTCTTGCTCCGCCATTTACTCCGCCATTTACTCCGCCACTTACTCCGCCATTTACTCCGCCATTTACTCCCTCATCAATCTGATTGTTTATAATAACATTGATTGTATCATCTTGGTTACTATCTTCGTTACCATCTTGGTTACCCGTAAAAAATGTATCGCTTACGGGTAGTACAATTTTAAATGAAGCCCCTTCAATAAATTCAGGCTTTGCAGCCTTTCCGTATGTCTGCCAATACTTGTTTACATTTAAAACACCTGAGCCTAATTCTTCCACCCATCCTAACTGCATCATAAATTTTGCAATCGTAGGGTTTTTTGGGTAAGGTGTAAACTTATCAGGACTTATAGGACCACTACCATGAGGATTATTGGCATTATCAGTTTCAATTGCATCTTTCTTTATAATAATGGTGGTGGGCAAAGCATTACTGTATTCCCTATGGGTAATGATGTTGGAAATAATTTCTCTGAAAATAATTGTTCGCAGGCTGATGCGCTGTGTGCCATCCAAATAAAATTTATCAGGCAAATGCTTTGCTGCAAATGCCATTAGTTGCTCATATGCATCAATAAGATTTGTTTGAATATACTCCCGATCATCATATCGAAGTTTATCCTGAACCCTTACGAGTGCATCAATTTTATAATGAGGCACCACCTGTTGAATCGTTTCATCTTTACCAAACAATAAAACTGCTGCCAATGTAAAACCTTCCTTACCTGTTTGAAAATCCCGTTTCCACAATCCTGCTTTTTGCAGCAATTGTACATCGTTTAATGCTAACCATGGATGGTTGGCATTGTTGCTTTTTATCAGGTTTTTTACTTTTAAAAATAAAGCTTCGTTCAAATCTTCAAAACGTACCGCCGGGTATATCATCCCCTCGGTGTAATGATTTCTTTTGCGGTTGTAAATATCTGCCACCTGGTGAGGAGCAGACACTTTAAAATCGCCGTCATTACTGCGGTCATAAACTACACCTGCTGTTTTATGTACCTGTGAACTTGCAGGCACTTGTATATGAATAACAGACTTCCCTTTTAATTGATAGGTTTGTGGATGTAATATAAATGCTGGATCAAGTTTTTGATTGTTATTAGATAAATTAACCACGTTGGTAACCATGGCAGCCAAACTTGTTTGGTTCACACCTTTTACGGTGCCATTATCCTGTACACCCAATAAAATATCTCCACCATCCCGGTTAAGCATTGCACAAATGGTTTCAAATAAATTGCCGGGCAAAGCACCGGTAGCCTCCTTAAACTCCAGGCGGATATTTTCTTTTTGTTTTAATAAACGTTTTATCCTTTCAATATTCATTTGTAAAAATTAAATCATTCTTATAGATAACCTACTTTACTTTTACGAAATAGTATTTTATTAAAACTATATCCTTCCAATTTTTAAATTCTGAAAATCCTGCTTCAGACAATTACTTCCCACACCATCATCCCTTAGTGTTTGGCAAAATGCCCATACTTTGGAAACGATGGAAGAGGTGTTGGGTGAATTGTTGTTGCTCATAATATTTATCTTAGTTACTGCCTTTGTACCCTCTTAGTTACTAAAGTTGCGATGAATAGCACTTCTTTAAGGGGCTAAAACTTTTTATAGGTTCATTGAAAACTTTATAATATTTTCTTAAAAAAGAGTTTTATCTATCGAAGATTTTATACGAAAAGAACCGGTCTCAAAGCAATACCTTCCTTGTACAATGCCGGGATGTACTTTCATTTTGGTTGCAAATAATCTGACAGAATCTTCATTAAAATAAGCATTTTTATTTATAAAACTTTCCCAGCTTTTACTTTCTATAAGATTGTTCAAGGAAAATTCGTCTGCCTCCTTCTCTTCTTTGCTATTCTTGTATTCCTCTGAATTATGCTCTTTATCAAGATCAATAAATTCTGCAGTATTATTATTTATAAGATGCAAATAAACGTGCCCTAATTCATGTAAAATATTAAAGGCAAAATTATCTATCCGCTTATACCTTAAACTAATTCCAATGGCAGGGTTCCCATTACTCCAAAAAGAAATTCCATCTACCGCACATTTTTCCGGTTGTGGCTGAACAATTAATTTAATACCAAAATTGGCAAGAGTTTCAATTGATTTTTCTACCGTATTTTTATTCTTTTTAAATATTGCTTTTAGTTCAGTAATTAATTCAGCTTGTTTGGTTACTTCAAAGGGTTGTACAGTAGTTTTTGAAGCTTGATAATTTACCAACTTTACCCATCCAACAAGATTTATTTTATCAATAGAAAGTTTATCTGATTTTCTAAACCTTGCATAATTTGTATGGCTATAAACACCTGCTAATTGCTCAAAATTTTCAACATTATATATTTCTTTTACAACAGGAATATCAAAGACAGGATTACCAGTTAAAACACAATATTTTTTATAAAACTTTTCTGGAATGTAGTTTTTTACCATTTGCCATAAGTCCATAGCGGCTAACCGTACTGTGTTTTTTTCATTTATTTTAGCCACATCCAACTCATAATTATTCTGAAGATTGAGCCATAGTGTCGCCTCCATTTTCAAAGCTTTGCCAATTAGCAAAGCAATGTCTGCATTTATTCTTCTTTTTCCTTTTATGATTTCATTTAAATATGTTTGAGGAATTCCTGTAAGAAGAGCAAAATCTTTTTGCGCAATATTTCTGTCCTTTAGTTCATCCTTCAACATTTCTCCAGGGTGAATAGCAATAGCAGGTGTAAGTTTTTTAATGTTTGCCGGCATTTGATAGATGCAAGTTTTTAGCCAGGTTGCTCACCTGTTTCAACGATTTATTATTGGTTATTGTTGATGCGTTGTTATTGATAGTGATTACTGATTTCTTCCAATTTAAAAAGTACAATTTCAAATGGCTCATTTTCTGAAGTTACCTCTTCAAAAATTAAGCGGTATTGCCCATTAATTCTTACAGAACTATATGGCTGAAGTTTTCCTTTTAATTTTTCATAATTAAGCCCTGCAAATTGAAATAGCTCATTTGAATTTTGTACAACTTTTAATTTATTAACTGTTTTTATATATTGTTTAATAAGCGTTGGATTTGAACGAAATTGTTTATCCGATACTTTATTGCCCTCATATAAATCAATTAGTAATTGGTTGTTGAAAGAAATATCCATTAGGTGAAATGCTTTGCAAATTTATAATATTATTCACATTAATGTGAATTTATTTTTTAAATTAACCTCCCCTCAAAAGCCTTCTTTAAAATACTTTGCCTCAAAGCCTCTGCCTGTTGCAAACTTTGTGTAATACTTTCTTCCATTTTATCGGCCACGCTTAAGCGGCTTTCTATTTCTTGGACAATCTTATTTTGTTCTTCTCGAGGGCAATATGGAAATTCAATCTGTCTTATTTTTTCTTGACCAATATTTCGCATTGAATCTTGGTTTCCGGTAGATAAAGTTTCAATTTGCTTCCTGCCTTTTCTTGAACTCAAATAATAAAGTACATATTCTTTCGAAACATCTCCGGTAAAAATGAATCGTAAAATCTTATCGCTTAACATGAGCGTTTTTTCGATTTTATTTACAATTACACATGCACCAATAAATTCAATCGTATTCGCTCTACTAAATAGAAAATCATTTTTTTTGATAAGATACTTTTCAATAAGGAAGTCTTTTGAGAAACAAGTTTTACTTTTCATTTCATCAAAGAAGCCCCATGTTACCGAACTAACTTTTGCGATTCCTATTTCATCTTCCCTTGGAGGTCTTTCGTCACATCTATAACTTTTACCTGAACTTATATTTTCTATGAAGTCTCCAAGGTTTGTTTTTTTCCACCCCATCGGCAACTCCCCATCCTTTACATTTTCATTTGTTAACCTTCCCTCAAATGCCCATTTTAAACCAGACTGCCGGTAAGTTTTTAATTGCTGCCGGGCAGTGTGCAGGTTTTCTATGCCTTTATCTAACTCACTAAAAAGTTCTTCTATTTTGGAAACAATTGCTTGTTGGGTGGCTTTGGGAGGTAGAACGAAATTTACATTCTTAAGTTTTGGTTGATTTATTGAAGACTGATTTACCGATTTCTGAGCAATACTCATAAACTCTCCTTGTCTTCTTTTAAACTTGAATTGATAATTAAAAAAATCAGGTAAAGTGTCTTGGTTTAACCTTATTAATAAAAGGTTTATTCCATGAATAAGTATTTTAGTTTGATTTTTATAAATTGCAGTTTTTCCTAAGTGAATATCACTGTTTATATGACTAAATAAAATATCATCTTTCTTTAAGGAATATTTTTCTACGAATGCCACATTATTTTCTGAAATATACTTGACCCTATTTAAATCTATCGTTTCATTCCAAATTGTTTCAATCCTTGAAATTGGGTATCCTATTTTATCATCAGACTGTTTTGCATTTGCACCGTTAGACATTTTTTCACAAACGGTTCCTAATTTTACCCACTTCCAATCTTTCGGTAACTGCTTTATATTTTCTTCTTTTATCATTAAATATTTTCGTTAAAATACACAGGCAATAAATATATATTATAATAAATAAAAAAGCCCCCCAAACAGAGAGCTTCTAAAAACTATTTTTTATTTTTTACAAGGTGGCTTAAAATAATGAAAACTTTTTGTAATTATTTTTTTCAAGTTTCGTTTCCAGTTCATCTAAATAACCGGCTTCTTCAATATTCATTATTCCGGCTTTTGTTTTTATAATTTCATTCAGTAATTTTTCCTGTGCACTTTTTTTTGCAGGGGTATTAAAAAGCAGGTAGTAATTACCATGGTGCTTTTTGTTTATATTTTGTTGGCCAAATTTTTCCAGACAATTTATAATTACTTCCAGTTCGTAAACATGTTTTGTTATCACTTCTTCACTGTTACAAAAGTCTATTGCCTGTGCGGCAAGTATGTTTCCGTTTTTGCTTATAAGTGTAATATCCTGCGGTTTTAGCAAGCCCGAAATCTTTGCAGGGCTAAGCGTATAATCTACATCTACCTTCTCTTTAAAAGCAGGTTTATTTAATTGTTTTTTTATGGTCGTAGTAAAATGTACTGTTTTCTTTTCTGTATTTTTTTCAATCCAAACCCCAACAAACTGCTGAAATAATTCTTTAAAAATCTTCTTATCTATTACACCTGCGTACGATTTTGGCATATCAAAATGCATAAGCCCCTGGCTGTATTTATTTAGATAGCTGATGTATTCTTTGGTAAACAAAGAATCGTTTTTTAGTAAAGAATGGCTTTTACTTTCTTTGTTCGTTTCTGCAACTTTATGGCCGATTAATGCAAAACTTATTTCTGCGTGCTTCACTACATCTGCCGTAGAAAGTTTGCCTGCAAGTTTTATTTTATGTTCAGATACTTCAAAAAATATTTCCTGCTCACTTACCGCTAAGAGCCCTACAGCTATCTTTTCGCCTGATACATTATTTGTTTGTAAATAAATGATGGATAATAAACTTTTCATTTGTTTTTCCTCCTGAAGTTTTTCTGTAATGCCTTTTTACAGATATGGTTTAATGTTGGGTAGCGCTGCTCAGATGTTAGAAAATCGATTATTCATTTTTTCTAAAGTTGGGTTAATCTCCCATTGGGCCGGTATCTCTGCAAAAACTTCATGTACTATATTTTCTATGTTTAATTGAGGTAATTAAAGATAGGAATTGCGTTGCAATATCTATCCGTTGTTCGTTGTTAAAATATTTTATGGCAGATTGGAAGTATTGGCTTTCAATCAATTTTTTATTAACAGCAGGTAAAGTAGTAGGATTAAAAATATTCATTCCTTTTAACCCGCCAAAAGTAAATGCGTGGTCTATCGTTATAATTTTTAACCGGCTATCTTCCATTTTCAGTAACAGATTGTAATTGCCGGAGTGCCTGTCTGCATTGTCAATCCATACATCAAATATTGCAATGCGTATAAGATCTGCTGGGTTTTCTAATTTATTAAACTCCTTTTTGTGTTTAATTTGTTCTATCTCTTTTACAAGATCGGCATGTACAATCTCCTTAGATCCCCATGCAATTACGCCGTGTCTTGCATATCTTTTATTTGTTACCAGTTGCCCCGGTGCAAATGAGTTCTCATCAATTATAACCAGTGCGTCATCTGGTACCGGTATATGTAATCCTTTTAAAAGAGCGGTACAAAGCATTTCAAATACAAGGCAATGAGTTTCATTTTTATTAAATGATTTTCCGGAACGGTATTTTACAAAATATGCCGCACCATCTGAGCATATAATTTTCTTTGGACTATGCCCATCTGTTTGTAATTCTTCAATTAATATTTTTGTAGATACCTGTTTCAAATAATTTTAGCTGTCAATTACTTTGTATTTCCTCAATAATCTCATCCGTTTTGTCACTAAACAATTGCCACATTGTCTTAACCATGATTTTTCTTGATTAAAGGATTGCCATGATCGTTTTATTGTCGCATAATTTTATTGTTGTGCACTCTTTTAAATTCTAAACTTTTTGCACCAAAATTTATGAGCAAACCTATTTCCATTTTATAAGCTTCCAAATAATTCATGGCTTGTGCAAGGTGCACATCTTCTAGTTTGATTAATGCTTTCAATTCAACCATCACTTTTCCTTCCACAAAAAAATCAACCCGTCTTGTCCCTATCTCAGCCTCCCTGTAAAATATAGTCATCTCCATTTCTCTTGCAAATGCAAGCCCCGCTAAGTTCATTTCAATCTGCAATGCCCTTTGGTAAATTACTTCTTGAAATCCATTCCCCAATCTATTATGAACTTCCATTGCGCACCCAATTATTCTCTTTGTCAGTTCTTCATGAAGCATAAAAAATCATTTTCTTTTTAAATCATATCAATCAAATAATCCCTTTAATCAAGGCTCAGACATCATGGCAATCCGATAATCTTTTTAATCATGGTTCAGACATCATAGTGCAGACATCATGGTAATCCTATAATCCTTTTAATCAAGGTTCAGACAAACTACGCCGCCAACACCTCATTTAACTCCTCCAATATCTTTTCATAATCTTCTTTAAACAATTGGTAAAATCTTCCAAGCCCACCCTGTTTATTAAAAGGGTCCAATTCAAAATCCTCTTCATCTACATGAAAACTATTGGCAACATAATCTTTTATCATGCGCAGCCATTGCATTTGTTCTTCGGTAAATTTTGTGGTAGTACCGGCCTGTTTTTTAAATACCCAGTCTTTAAAATTATTGTCGGCAGTTTTATCATAGCCGGTAAGTTTATCATCAATACCTGTAACTTTTCTTACAAGGCTTACCAATGCTATCAACTCATTTTTGGGTGAGCCGCTTGCCTCATTTAGTTGCTCATACGCCCGCCATACCTGCAGGGGCGCAAGCTTGGGCTGCTCTATGGTTATTTTTTCGTACAGGTCTTTTATCATGCTGTAGGTAAGCTCCCGCCTGCGGTACGGCTGCCCGTAAAAAATTTGCAGCGCAGTAATTTCATCTTTGTGCGCCTGCATCCATTCAGTAAAATTGGTAATGGTTATTTGCGCTTCGGCCTGTTGGTCTTTTACCCAGCCAATGTTTTTTATTTCATCTACATTAACGGTATCTATTACCTGGTCATACTTTTTGCGTACATCGGTTATATAATCCCGCAGCAGCGGGTTATTAAAAACGGCAACAGCCTGCTCTATTAATTGTGAGTGGTTAATTGTGAATTGTGAATGAACTTGTGCCGGGGATGCATTAGGGTTTTCATTTGTAATTCGTAATTGTAAATTCGTAATTGTATCCGGGTCGTACGCATGCAACAATTCTTTTACCACATGCCCAATGGTAAATCCGTTTGCATTGGCAGCAAAGTTTTCTTTTTCTTTTTCGCTTATCTGTTTATCCAGTCTTATTAATCTGTTGGCAAGGGTGCTTAAAATATCTTCGGTGGTATTGCCAAGGGCTACATTTTGCAACAGGTCTTTCAGGCTCATGCCCGGTTGTTTTTCCAGCGGACGGCTGTCAGTTTTTTGCGAGCGCTCCACACCAATGGCATCTATAATTACAAAATGATCTTTGGTAAATTTTGCCGCCGGTGTGCCCGTGGCTTTTAATTGTTCCAGGCTGCAGGTGCGGGTACCACGGCCTTTCATTTGCTCGTAATAGCTGCGGCTTTTTACATCTCTCATAAACACCAACACTTCCAGCGGACGAATATCTGTACCGGTTGCAATCATATCTACCGTTACGGCAATGCGTGGGTAATAATCATTTCTAAACTGGCTCAATACCGTTTTAGGATCTTCCTCACTTTTATAGGTTATTTTTTTGCAGAACTTATTTTCTTCTGCAAACTCTTCCCGTACTATTTCTATAATATCTTCTGCATGAGAATCTGTTTTGGCAAAGATGAGTGTTTTGGGTACTTCAAATACAGCCCCTCCCGTTCTCCCCCGAGTGGCGGTGTGTGAGGTGTTTTTTACCTCACCTAAATCCTCTCCAAAGGAGAGGCCTTTGGACTCTGAAATATCTTGAGATCCCTTATCTGTTGTAGCGCCAGCTCCCTCTCCCTCGGAGAGGGCGGGGGGTGAGTTCTCACCGGCCGTCCACCGATCGGGAAACATAGCCGGTAAGTTTTCTTTTATTGCTCGTATGATGGTTCGTATCTGGCTTTTGTTTACAATATCTTTATCCAGTTGCTTGCCGCTGTATTCAATATCTTCATCTACGGTTTCCCAAAATTTACGGCGGGTGAGTCTTTCTCTTTTATCTACCATTTCACCAATAGATATCTTGCTGCCTTCGGTGGTTATTTTTGTTTCTATGGTAAACACATTGTAGGGCACCAACACTCCATCTATCACAGCTTTTTCATAACCATAATCGCTCACAACGTTTTTATCAAAATAGCCGAATGTTCTGTTATCTGGTGTGGCGGTTAGGCCAATCTGAAACACATCAAAATAATCGAGCACCTGTTTCCATAAATTATAAATGCTGGGGTGGCATTCGTCTATCACTATAAAATCGAAAAATTCCGGTGGCACTTTATCGCTGTACACAACAGGCGCAGGTGCTTTTTGTACAAACTCATTTGGGTTGGTCTGTTCAGCACTTTCATCTAATTCTGTTCCTTTTAAAATGGCATACATTCTTTGTATGGTAGAAATATACACCTGGTTATCATCTGGTATAAAACTGCTTTTTAAACGGGTAACGCCGTAGAGTTCGGTAAATTTTCTGTTATCATCATTGGGCACATACGCCATCATTTCCTGCTCGGCCTGTTCGTCAAGGTTTTTGGTATCTACCAAAAATAAAATGCGTTTAGCTTTTGCAAATTTTAATAAGCGGTATATAAAAGTAATGGCGGTAAATGTTTTGCCCGAGCCGGTGGCCATTTGTATCAATGCCTTTGGGCGGGCATCTTTAAAAGATTTTTCGAGGTTGTTGATGGCGGTTACCTGGCACTCTCTTAAACCAGCCTCGGGTAACCCTGGTAAATCCTGTAATCTTTTCCGCAACGATTTTTCCTGCAATAAAAACGCCCCAAATGTTTCCGGTCGGTGAAAACTAAATACCTCTCTCGACCGTGGTTTGGGATCTCTAAAATCGGTGAATCGTGTAATGGTGCCTGTGCTTTCGTAACCAAAAAACAACGGCTCATTGTTTATGTATTTTAACTTGGCGGTTGCATAACCTTCGGTTTGGTCTTCATGCATAGAAAGCCTTTGCCCTTCTTCCTCCCGTTTTGCCTCTACCACGCCAACCGCTTTTTTGTTTACAAACAGTACATAATCTGCAGGGCCAATATCTGATTGAAATTCCCTTACAGCCACGCCTACACCTGCATTCAGGTTCAATTTTTTCTTTGATTGTACCACCCAACCCGCTGCTGTTAGCATAGCATCAATTGTGTCTCTGGCAAATTGTTCGGGATTCTGGTTACTCATTTAAGTAGTTAGTTACCAAATATATACATATAAGTTGGTAATGCCTATGAGCATTAAACAAAAAGCGGATTAAACCATGTTTGGTAAATATTTATATTCCATTAAGTCAAAAGGCGGAATATTGAGAAATTTACAAGTCTCGCAATGCCGTCCTCACTTCCTCCTCAATCTTACCTGCATGCAACATGTTGTTTGCCTTACCCGTCAATTTTCCTATAATTCCATGTTTTCTTTTTTCTTTTGGCAAAGCCCAATAAGCTTCTTTTGCAATGGTGGATGCTACCCCAAAAACCGCTGAGCATTTTCGGCTGTTTTCAAAAGCAGGGTCAGTTTTTATTCTTTTTTTATCTAAAGATGTTTTGCGACGCACGATTTGTTTGCCTTCCATTTTATAGAAAGTTAAGCCGCCTATTGTTCCATGCACATGCACAATTCCTACATTTCTTGCCATAGTCCAATAATTTAATACTAAGCTATTTAGCAAAAAACTTACATTGCACCAAATATTAGTTCAACGTAAATGTCTGCATTGTAAAGTCTACTTCATAAATCAAGAAATGTACCCTTAGCTATTTTAGGACGACGCAAGGACGACGCACAAAAAAGAATCAACCTTCTTTACTCCGTACATTAGCCTCATTTACTCCGTACACGAGCCTACCCTGTGCAATACATCATTCGATGTAGAGCTACATCCAATTCGAGGTTCACATACGATCCTAACCATAATAAACCTTTCTTTCTTAATAAACGATTCTATTAACTTCCCTTTCTTTTTTATGAAGCCTCGATTTTTTTGTTAGTTTTTCATCAAGGAAAAAAGTAGATAAATTGTCTCATTATTCCAATTTGCCTTCTTCACTACTTAGATTTTTTCAAATTAAGATGGCCACCTCTATAGTCACTTAAATCATCAAAAAAAAACGACTCCCATTTCTGAGAGCCGCTTCTTAAAAGATCGATTATCTTATTTAAAAACACTTTTCACATACTCCTCAATTTCTGCACCCTTTGCTTTGCTTATCTTATCAAAAGATGCTTTAAAACTAGGGTCCACACTGCTTCTGTAAGCAGCAGGAATTAAATTTCTAAAAGCAAGAATATCATCTATCCCCTTTTTTATATTTGCAAGGTTATTAAGCTTTGCAAGGTAGGCAGCATATTTTGTTGTCAGGCCTAACTTTTCTTGAGAAGGTGGTGCATCTTTATACATATTGGATATATAAACAAAATCCTCTTCCGTTCCGCTTGAGATCAACACATCACTTACAGCAGCACCCAAAGCACCTTTTGCATCGTTGCTAAACTTTTTTGCAAGTTTGTATGCACCGGCTTCATCCAATGCTACAAGTCCTTTTAATGCAGCTCCTGCTACGCTGTAAGAAGAATCATTTACTGCAGCCTGGTAAACAGACAAATACTTTTTGCTACCATTTTTTACAAGGTAATTTATGGCTGAAACTTTTACTTTGTTATTCTCACTTTTTGCAAGTGCTTCCACCTGCTCTAATACTACAGCATCTGCTTTATAGGGCGATGCTGCAAGCTTTTGCATGGTTAATATTTTTAACCCGCCAAACTTATCACTTAATCCTTTTGCCAGCTCAGGCATAGCCTTTTTACCGAAAAAATCCAGCGCCTCTCTGCGGTCCATATAATTTCTTGCATTCTTAAACTGTGCAATAAAATTTGCTTCTGTTTTATTGTCTGTCTTCTCTGCAAGAAGTAATTTATCTGCATCTACGTTTATAAGATCGGGGCGTGTTTTGTAATAAAAGACCAGCGTATCTATTTCATTCTCTACACTTACATTATATCTTTTCCTTTCTGCGCCTGTGTATACATCAACAGCCATAGGAATTTTAAAATACTTATCTCCCTTTTGTGTCTGCTCAATGATGACAGAGGCTTTGCCTGCCGCATCATCATACAAATAATCTATTTTTAATTTTGGGTGACCGCTGCCATAATACCACTGGTTCCAAAACCAGTTCATATCCATACCGGTTGTTTCTTCAAATGCAAGCCGCAATTGTCCTGCTTCACCTGCTTTAAATTTATTGGTAGTAAGGTAATTATTTAATGATTTAAAGAACGCATCATCACCTACATAATTCCTAAGCATATTCAATATTCTTCCCCCTTTGTTATAACTCACAGCATCAAACATATCTTCTTTGTCTGCATAATGAAAACGCACAAGATCTTTACTTTCGCTGCCGCTCTGTATATAACCCTGCATATCGCTGTTGTTGTGTTCATAAGCTACATCGAGTCCTTCTTTGTGTTCCAGCCACAAATATTCACTGTAGTTGGCAAAACTCTCATTTACGGTAAGGTTGCTCCAGCTTTCAGCCGTTACCAGATCCCCAAACCATTGGTGAAAAAGCTCATGTGCAATAGTTTCTTCCCATGCATTACCGTCAGCCAGTTGGCGGTTATTTTGGTAAGCACTTTCCTGATGCAGAGTGGCAGTTGTGTTCTCCATTGCCCCACTTACATAGTCTCTTCCCACTATTTGAGCATACTTCTGCCAAGGAAACTCAACACCTAGCTTTTCTGAAAAGAATTTGATCATTTCAGGAGTACTACCAAAAACTTTTCTTGCATATTGCTCCTGGTTTCTTTCCGTATAATAACTTACCTCTTTGCCCTTGTAACTGTCTTTTGTTATAGCAAAGTCTCCTACACCCATAAAAAATAAATAGGGTGCATGTGGCAGGTCCATTTTCCAGTTATCCGTTCTTGTACCGTCAGTATTTTTCTTTTCACTTATTTTTAATCCATTGCTAAGTGTTACATATTTTGCAGGCACCGTCATCGTAATTTCCTCTGTACTTTTTTGATTCGGCTTATCTATAGTAATCATCCAAACACTGTTTGCTTCGGTTTCGCCCTGCGTCCATATTTGTGTTGGTTTATTTTTTTCTTCTCCTTTTGGGTTAATAAAATACAGCCCTTTTGCATCAGTAATTGCCTGACTTCCTTTTACTTTTAATTCATTTGGCTTGCTCACGTAATCAAAATACAGTGTATACTTTTCATCACCTTTGTATGTTTTATCCAGTTTAATATTTAATTGCATACCATCGTAAGTATATTTTAGCGGCATTTTCGCTGTCCCTTTCATAACAGCAACTTCTCTTACTTCCATACCCTTTGCATCGAGCAACACGCTATCAGTTGCATAAAAATGGGGTTTTAAAGTCAACCACTCCTTACCATACATAAAAGCTTTCTCATAGTCAAAGCGCACATCCATCTTTGTGTGTACGAGTTCATTTGTTTTCGGATAACTTTCCCTCAATACCTTTTTCCAAGTAGTATCTTCAGTTTCTTCCCGCATTTGGGCATACATACTAAGAGGCAATGTAGCTACGCATAATAGCATTAAAATTCTTTTCATACAATTATTTAGTTTTTAAATTGATAGGAGATTATCTCCTGTAAATGGCTTAATATATTTTAGGGCAATAGAAGCTATTCCGGTAATAATAGTAAAAGTAAAGACTGGCTTTAAAAAACTATCACAATATTTTATAAATGGCAAATCGGCAGGAATCTTTAATTTTGTATTTTAAAGAACCGCTTTTATGAAAATTCTTCTACAATTGTCCATGTTCTTGCTCTTTAACTCAGCATTGCAGGCACAACAGTATTATTTTGCTTATGTGCAAACTTACAATAAACAACCTTTTTATTTAAAAATAAATGATAAGTTACTGAATTCTTCTGCATCTGGTTATGTGGTAATTCCAAAATTAACCACAGGCAATTATACCTTAACATTTGGTTTCCCAAAAGAGCAGTTTCCTCAACAAACTGTTAGTTTAAATATTGCCGCTGCAGATGCCGGGTTTCTTTTAAAAGATTTTGGTGCAAAAGGGTGGGGACTTTTTAACCTGGAAACCATGCAGGTAGCAATGAATAATTCTACTGGTAGTCCTCTTTCTGGTGCTGCTAATACTAACGGTGATGTGTTTAGTAATACGCTTGCCGGTGCAGCCAATACTGATCTTTCAGTTCCTAAAAAATCGTCTCCTGTTGTAGTTGTAGAAGCTAAGCCGGTTGTTGTTGTAATCCCCAATCCTGTTGTTGTAAAAGATGAAACAATAATTAATAAGGTAGATGCAGCACATTCAATTAAGAAAATAAATACTTCCAGCGATGTTGATGGTAGATCTTACACTTATGTAGATCGTACAGGGGCACAAAATGATACTATAAATGTTTTTATTGCTGCAAAAAAAACTGCAACATCTGCTGAGCCCGTAAAAGATGTGGTGATGATGAAAGAAGAAACACAAGAACCCAAAGAAGCAAGACCAACAAAGTTTTTAGATATTGATATGGCTAATCCGGCAGCCAAAAATACTCCGTCCGAAATTACTTCTAAACCAATACCAACAGCCACATCTATAAAAGTAGCCAAGTCGGTAGCAGTGCCAAAAGACAAACCAGTTGTAAGTTTTAATTCTGATTGTAAAGCAATGGCCAATGACAATGATTTCCTCAAAATAAGAAAGAGGATGGCTGCTGCCGGTTCAGATGATGAAATGGTGGGAGCTGCAAAAAAATCTTTCAAAACCACTTGTTATTCTGTTGAGCAAATAAAGAATTTAAGTTCTTTGTTTTTAAATGATGCCGGGAAGTATAATTTCTTTGATGCTGCTTATCCTCATATTTACGACAGTCAGAATTTTGGAGCATTGCAAACCCAGCTTTCAGATCAATACTATATAAGCCGCTTCAAAGCCATGATACGTAATTAATTTATGGAAAGGTATTTCATAGAAGTAGCTTATAAAGGTACCGCTTATGCTGGTTTTCAGATACAGGATAATGCCAATACTATACAGGCCGAAGTTGAAAAAGCCCTTCACATTTACTTTCGCCTAGCGATTACCCTTACCGGATCTTCTCGCACGGATGCTGGTGTTCATGCATTTCAAAACTTCTTTCATTTTGATGCTGACATACAAATAGAAGCAAATAAAGTTGCAAAATCCATTTATCATCTAAATGCAATCTTGCCGCTCGATATTGTAATAAAAGATATAAGGAAAGTGGCTCATACAGCGCATTGCCGGTTTGATGCAACTTCCCGCAGTTATACCTATTCCATCTACAACCACAAAAATCCCTTTTTGTTTGACAATGCTTATTATTATCCTTATCCTTTAAATATAGAAGCCCTTCAACAAGCTGCTTCGTTATTACTTACACATACAGAATACCAGAGTTTTGCAAAGAAAAACATGCAGGTCTTCACATACAACTGCCACATTACTGAAAGTAACTGGTTTTTCAAAGAAGATATGTTGCTATAAAATTTAACGGGTAACCGCTTTTTAAGAGGAATGGTAATATAGTTAGTTGGTAATATGTAGTTAGTAGGCAAAGGCAAATATTCTATTTCAGACTTTAAAACTTTGTTGCAAAGTAACAACAGTGCTAAAACTGATTTCTCCGCTCCTGCAAAAGGCCTTGTGCTTAAAGAAGTCAAGTTTCCAGATTTATAATACACTAGGTAACTGCGATTTACTGATTTGGCTATTTGAGTTAATTATGTTATATCGCTTGTATAATAAATTAATTTTCGGCTGTAACACATATACAGCGGGCTTCTAGTAAAATTCTAAAAAATTAGTTCTAAAAAGTTTGTATGGGGAAATGTATCCCCTTATCTTTGCTGTCCGCTTTAAGAAAAAAGCATTAGTTCTTTTTATAAATACCCTACACAACATCACTAAATCCATTTACAGTTTTCTTTGTAAAAAAGACAAATTGTTTTGAAATATATTTTGCAGAATGCATTGGCTTCCATATCTTTGCAATCCGAAAAAAGAAAAGCTGATATTGAAATAGCAGCAACAAATAAATGAAATATAAATTAGGTTACTAAAAAAGTTTTTTATACTTTTGCAGCCGGCTTTAAAAAAGGGGAAAGAAACAGGAGTAAATATAAGTTCTTTGAAAGATTGGAAATAACAGCAAACGAAACGAAAGTTTCAGAAAACAGGTAATGTTAGCGCAAATAATACAAAATAGAATTTGACGTTAATTTTTCTTTTGAGAAATTACAAGTCACGTTCAAACAACTCATTTACAATGGAGAGTTTGATCCTGGCTCAGGATGAACGCTAGCGGCAGGCTTAATACATGCAAG
>JBBRPX010000056.1:0-17156 GCA_038227505.1 Chitinophagales bacterium | reverse complement strand
TTTCACAGAGCATTTGATAGAGTTATAGATCCATCACAGGCATTGGAAGATGTTATTGAGTGCGGTTTTGAAAGAATACTAACATCAGGTTTTTACGCAACTGCGATGGATGGGATTGATAATTTAAAAAAATTGATACAGGTAGCAGATGAACGAATCGTCATCATGCCTGGCAGCGGAGTAAGGGCAACTAACATTGGAGAGCTTGCTCAGGCTACTGATGCTGTTGAGTTTCACAGCTCTGCCAGAATAATGAAGCAAACTAACATGAAAGTTTTTAATGATAATATGAAGGAGAATTTAAAATCTTTTGGGATTGATGAGGAAGAAATAAAAAACATGGTGGAAATACTTTCGCAACTTTCGCCATAATATTATTTAAACAAATGGTCACATTTTTTAAACTCTTACTAACACTATTTTTCTGTTCAAACTTATTTGCGCAACGTTCCAGTATTGATCTTACCAAAG
Organism: Chitinophagales bacterium; assembly: GCA_038227505.1. GTDB lineage: Bacteria > Bacteroidota > Bacteroidia > Chitinophagales > Chitinophagaceae > Ferruginibacter. The sequence goes on along the minus strand of JBBRPX010000056.1, from coordinate 16,685 downwards.
TCTGGCAGTTTACAAATGCCAATAAAATACATTGGTACAAAGCAACTGTACCAGGTACAATTCACACAGATTTATTAGCCAACAAACTTATTCCTGATCCGTTTTTTGCCGACAATGAAAAGAGACTGCAATGGATAGATACCTGCGACTGGATTTACAAAACAAGTTTTACTGTTAATGAGACATTATTCAGCAACAGTGTAGCAGAATTGAAGTTTGATGGACTCGATACTTACGCCGATGTTTACCTGAATAATAAAATTGTACTAAAAGCAAATAACATGTTTCGGGGCTGGACTGTACTTATAAAATCATTTTTGAAAGTTGGAAACAACGAATTAAAAATATATTTCCATTCTGCAAAAAAAATTACAGATAGTATTGCAGAAGATGTACTCCCTTTAGTTTTGCCTGATAACAATCGGGTGTATGCACGCAAAGCTGCCTTTCAGTTTGGCTGGGATTGGGGGCCAACATTTATTGGTTGTGGAATTTGGAAGAATGTAAAATTAAAATTTAATAACGAACCAATTATTAAACTCAGAGGATTAAAAAAAATAAATGACAGCTTATTCAACGTATCGTACGAGATAGAATCTGAAAAAGAATTTGGTATGCCTATTTCAAAAGTATTTCTTAATACCGAGAATTACAGTTATGCATATATAGAAATTGAAAAAGGAATAAACATAATTGAACAGGAAATAGAATTGCCAGTGGCCAAAAATTATGACGTTGAAAATTTTGAAGTAAAGATTTTAATCACAAATCAATTAAACAAAATTATTGTCGAATCAAAATTTAAAATTTCAAACCCTTTTGCAAAACTCATCCAACAAAAAGATTCTCTTGGCGAATCATTTTATTTTGAACAAAACGGCAAACCCATTTATGTAAAAGGTGCCAACTGGGTACCGGCAAATATTTTCCTCCCCAGTGTAAAAAAGTACGATTATTTAAAATTGCTTAAAGCCGCCAAAAATGCAAACATGAATATGCTCAGGGTCTGGGGCGGCGGCGTGTACGAAGATGATTATTTTTATAATTTATGTGATAGCCTGGGCATAATGGTTTGGCAGGATTTTATGTTTGCAAATGGTATGTACCCTGGCGATACAGCTTACATAAAAAATGTAAAACAAGAAGTTATTTATCAAATAGAAAGGTTAAGAAAACATCCATGTATTGTTTTGTGGTGTGGCAATAATGAGATAGACGAAGCCTGGCATAATTGGGGTTGGCAGAACCAATTTAATTTACATGGAGTAGATTCAATAAAGGTTTGGGGTGATTATAAAATGTTATTTGAAGACAGCTTAAAAGCCTGGGTAAATGAATACGATGGCAGACGGCCGTACGTTTCTTCTTCCCCAAAATTAGGTTGGGGTAATAAAAAAAGTTTAACTGAAGCTGATAGCCATTACTGGGGTTTGTGGTGGGGAATGGAAGATTGGGAAACTTTTAAAACACATACCGGCAGGTTCGTGAGCGAATATGGTATGCAGGCAATGCCAGATTATGAAACCATAAAAAGTTATGTTCCTGCTGCCAATTTAAAATTTAGTTCTTCGGCAGTACAATGGCACCAAAAGGCAAGCAATGGATTTTACAAATTAAATTTTTATCTGGATAAATATTTTATTGATTCGGCTAAATTATCAAAACTGACTCTGCAGGAATACAGCTATCTAACCCAGTGTTTACAATATTATATTTTAAAGAATTGCATTGCAGTGCAAAGAAATAAAATGCCTTACAATATGGGTACTTTGTTATGGCAATTAAATGATTGCTGGCCCGCTACTAGTTGGAGCATTACCGACTTTAGCAGAGCGCCAAAAGCGGTGTGGTATGCGGTTAAAGAGGCATATCGAGACAATGTTGAGTTAGTCAATGATAGTGTTTACCCAAAAAATTTATTGTTATCAAAACCTACGTTCACCATTTTGCCCGAAGGTGATAATACTTTTAGTATTGAAAGCAATGTTGATGCAAAATATGTGTATATAAAAGTTGGAAAAGGAAATGAAAACATCTCCGATAATTATTTTGATTTAAAGGCAGGAGTAAAAAAGAAGTTGTCTTTTTCTGACAGGTATTTTTCCCTTTCATTAAAAAAAAGTTTGAAAATTATTTCGTTGTTTGATATTATAAGCAGGTAAAAACGATCTAAAATTTACAAATTCTTTTTGTGCAAAATAGCAATGGGTGAACCTTGCGCCATAAAAACAGTATCGGGCTTTACATTATCTAAAAATGAAAATTGACTGCCATACAGTTTTTCAAAACTGCAGTCAATTTTAAAACTTTTTACCCTGTGTACAAACCAACTTGGGTGCTGTACGGCGTATTCAAATGTAGTTAACGCATTGTATTTTGAGTAGCCCCAATAATGTTCTGCAATAAATTCTTCTTTACTGCCAGGTACCATTGCTGAGTTTTTTAGTTCGGTTGTAGCTTCCAGTTTATTCCAGCTGCCTTTATACTTCCAATGGTATCCTAATTGAATTTCGTCAGTTGTTTCTTTGTAGAAATTCTTCATCGGCAACGTAACATACTTTTCTCTATACAGAGTATTTGCCACCATGGTTATAGCAAATTTTGGTACAATTTCCTTTATAAAAACTGCACCACGTTTCCATTTATCTCCATCTTTTACCCTTACATAAAAACGAAGGTTTACTTCTTCAAAATTTATATGAAATGGTATGCGCATACCAAGCATTTTAGTTTGCTCAAACATAAAGCCAATAAGGCTTACATAGCATTCGCCATGGTAAAGATCGAGCTCTGTATTTGCAGGCAGGTATGGAAGTAGAATTGCAGGATCAATAATATAATTTGCCATTATAAGATTATTCCATTCTGCGGTAAGAAATTTTTTAGCCATATTAAATTAAGTGTGATAAATTGTTTTCTCCTCAGAGAAAGGTATTGGACGGGACTCCTATAAGGTTGAAATATAGATTCTCAATATAAAATTATGTATGCCTTTCTTTGTAGTTCACTTTAAAAATTAATCTTAAATTTGGATCTTTTGTAAAATAATTATAGAACCAGGTAAAGAAAACGGAGAGCCTGTTTTTTACACCGAGTATGAGCATTAAATGAAGAAACATCCAAACCAGCCATGCTAAAAAACCACCGAAATGTAATTTTGGTTTTGGTACATCAACTACAGCAAGTTTTCTACCAACGGTAGCCATTGCACCCTGATCGTTGTATAAAAATTCTTCCATTCTATCATTGTTGCTTTTCATTTGTATTAGTGTCAGGTTATTCACCAGCATATCTGCATGTTGTATAGCTACAGGCGCAACCTGCGGATGACCATTCGGAAACGCTGGGTCGCTATCCATATAAGCAACATCGCCAATTGCATAAACATTTTCAAAACCATTTACAAGGCAGTGTCTGTTTACTTTTACACGGTTTCCCCGAGTTATAATACTATTATCAATTCCGGGCAAAACATTTCCTTTAACTCCCGCTGCCCATATCACCAATGCTGTTTCAATTTTACTTCCGTCTTTTAAAACAGCTGTGTTTCCATCATAAGAATTTAAGATACTATTGGTTTTTACTTCCACTCCTAAATCTTTTAAATACTGCTGAGATTGCTGGCTACTTTTTTCACTCATGGCAGCAAGTGTTTTTGAAGACCCTTCGAGCAAAATAATTTTCATTTTATTGAAATCAAGTTCAGGATAATCTTTGGACAAAACAAATTTTCGCATATCTGCAATAGCACCACTTAATTCCACACCCGTGGGGCCTCCTCCTACAACCACAACGGTCATTAATCTTTGCAGATCTAGGGTATCTTTTGTTGACGCTGCATCCTCGAAATTCGTTAGCATTCTATGCCGCAGCTGTATTGCTTCCACCGTACTCTTCATTGGCATTGCATTGGCTGCCATTAATTCGTTACCAAAGAAGTTTGTGTCGGCGCCTGTTGCCATTACTAATTGATCGTATTCAAAATCACCAATATCAGTTAATACTTTATTTTGAGCATGTACAATCTCCTTTACTTCTGCCATGTGAAAGCGTACGTTTTTACTGTTGTGAAAAACTTTACGTAATGGAAAAGAAATGTCGCTGGCATCGAGGCCGGCCGTGGCTACCTGATAAAAAAGTGGTTGAAACTGGTGGTAATTAAACCTGTCCAATAATGTAACTTCAAAACCGGCTTTGTTACTTAATTCCCGAGCTAATCTTAAACCACCAAAACCACCACCTATAATTAAGAGTTTCATATCATTATTTTAATTGTGTAAAGGTAAGTAACTTTCAATATTTATTGAAAGTTTAGTAATTTTAACTATAATACTTCACTAAATCTTATCGTAAATTTCTAGTTTATATTTGTTTATTAAATTCATTTATATGAAACAAATCTCAATCCAAATAGAAGATGTCCAAGTTCCATTTGTAATAGATTTACCAGAAAAATTTGATTTTGTAAAAATTGAAGAAAAGTTTCATAATCAATTTTTGTTAACAGCAAGGCAAATTGAACTGGTAGAAATTGAAAGAAAAAAAGCTATAGAAAACCTGAATATTTATTGGATTGGGACGACGTAAAAGATTCTGTATTTAATGATTGAGTGGTATGCAAATAAAAATATCGGAAGCTGCCGGAAAAGATTTACGCTCGACTTAAAAATACTAAACATCTTTTGAGAAAGCTTTAGGAATTCCCTTCAAAACGGAATTTTACAGCAAAATAAAAGAATTAGAAAAGTAACGGCCTATGCATTTTTTATACGACAAGTTAAGATTTAGAGTTTTAAAAGTGTTCCCTTATATAACTTTACACGAAATAAAGGAAAACAACACTTACTTATTTTACGAATTTTCAACTCTTCTCAAAACCTTGTGTGGAAAACTAGTACAATACCCTCACTTTCCTTGTACCTTTTACGTCCTTTAATAACTCCATAGCATTTTTGCTAAGACTTTTATCCAAATCTAAAACTACATAACCTGTACTTTCATTTGTCTTCAAATATTGCCCCAAAACATTAATGTTATTCTTGCTTAACAGAGTGTTGATACTGCTTAATACACCCGGAACGTTATTGTGAATGTGCAAAATGCGGTGAGCCCCTTCCTGCGGCGGTAATGCAAGACCGGGAATACTGTGAGAGCCTGTACTGATACCTTTTTCCAGGTAGTTGAATAATTTTGCACTCACATCCAACCCAATATTATTTTGAGCTTCCTGTGTACTGCCGCCCATGTGTGGGGTTAAAATAACGTTGGGTAAATCCTGCATTTCTGATTGAAAAGGATCACCGTTTTTCTCTGGTTCCTGCGGAAAAACATCAACAGCAGCACCACCAATCTGGCCGCTTAATATCGCTTTGCGAAGCGCCAGCAAATCCATAACTGTACCTCTTGCATAGTTTAAAATAATTGCTCCCTGTTTGCAATAAGAGATTGTTTGCTTATTAATGATATTTTGAGTAGACGCTGTTTCAGGAACATGAAGCGTAATAATATCAGCCTTTTGCATCAAGTCCTTTAATGATTTGCTATCGCTTGCATTGCCGAGTGGTAATTTTGTTTCAGCATCATAAAAAATAACCTTCATACCCAAGGCTTCTGACAGCACACTTACCTGGCTGCCTATATTTCCGTAACCAATTATACCAATTGTTTTTCCACGCAATTCATGGCTGCCACTGGCATCTTTCATCCACTTACCTTCGTGCGCTGCTTTATTTTTATCAACTATTTTTCTAATAAGCATAATAGAAGAACCTATTACCAGTTCCGCAACACTTCTTGTATTGCTGTAAGGCGCATTAAAAACGGCTACGCCATTTGCAGATGCTGCCGCTAAATCTACCTGGTTTACGCCGATACAAAAGCACCCTATAGCCTGTAACTTAGTGGCAGCCTCTAATACAGCTGATGTAATTTGTGTTTTACTTCGTATACCAAGTATGTGTACATTTTTTATTTCTTTAATAAGATCTACCTCACTAATGGCGCCACTTATTTTTTTAACAGATGTATATCCGGCACTTGTAAATTGTTCAACAGCAGCATGACTTATATTCTCTAAAAATAAAATATTTATTTTTTCTTTTGGGTAGCTGGTTATTTTTTTATCTGCCATAATTTAAAGTCCTTATTTTGCACAAATATATCTCATACAAGTGTTCTAAGTATTTGTAAGCATAGATTGCAATAATTCTCTTTCTAACAAAAACATACAATTGAATAAAATAAAAATATTTTTTAGTGCCTCAATACTTTTTTTAACAGTAGGTTGTTCACAAAAAAAAAGCGATAAAAAAAACTCAAGTGACCAAGAAAAAAAGCAGGTTTATACCATTCCATTACCTTCTATAATATCTACAGAAGAGCGGCAAAGAATTAAGATACAGAGTGAAATTTTTTATGATTCGCTTTTAGATGGATCAGGTTTTAATGGCGGTATCATCGTTGCTAAAGGAGGGAATATTGTTTTTGAAAAATACAAAGGTTTTGTAAATATTGATGGAAAAGATTCCATAAATGCATCCACATCTTTGCACATAGCATCTGTATCTAAAACCTTTACAGCAATGGCTATTCTTAAGTTGCAGGAATTAGGCAAGCTTAATATTGACGACACCCTCACACATTTTTTCCCTCAATTTAACTATCCTGGCGTAACTGTAAAAACATTACTGAATCATAGAAGCGGGTTACCAAATTATTTGTATTTTATGGAAGATGTAGGGTGGAACAAAGATTCCATTATAAAGAATAAAGATGTGTTGGAATGGCTTATAACCAAAAAAGGACTAATTAAAAACATTGCTCCGCCCAATAAGAGATTTACTTACTGCAACACCAATTTCGCTTTGCTTGCATTAATTATTGAGAAAGTTTCAGGTATCTCCTATCCTGCGTTTATGAAAGAAAATATTTTTGAGCCATTAGGTATGAAAAATACTTTTGTACATTTTAAAGGAGATAATAAAATACGTTCAAAAAGCTTTGATTGGAGAGGAAGAGAAATTCCGGATAATTTTTTAGATGATGTGTATGGTGATAAAAATATTTACAGCACACCGAGAGACCTGTTAATATGGGACAGAGCCTTATCAGATACGATTTTTTTGACAGCAAAATCATTGGAACTCGCCTACACACCTTATAGCAATGAACGACCTGGTATTAAAAATTACGGCTTGGGTTGGAGGATGAATGTATACGATGATGGAAAAAAAATAATCTTTCACAATGGATGGTGGCACGGTAATAACGCAGCATTCATAAGGGTTTTAAAAGATAATGCCACTATTATTTTAATAAGCAATCGTTATGCAAGGGCAGTTTATAAAGCCAAAAATCTTGTAAATATTTTTGGGCATTATTTTGATACAGAGTCGGATGATATAGAAAACGTTATTCCTGCCATTATCCCTGAAAGTTTTCCTGTAGATAAAAAAGGTAAAGGGAAAAAATAACTAACTATTTATTTCAATTTTCATCCAAAGAAAAAATAACACAATGCAATGGCAGTAAGTATTCCTACCAAATCTGCAAGCAGCATTGCTCCAACCGCATATCGGGTATTTTTAACAGCCACAGCACCAAAGTAAACAGCAATCACATAAAATGTGGTATCAGATGAACCTTGCAAAATACAGGATAATCGTCCTGCAAAAGAATCTGCACCATATGTTTTCATCGTATCAACCATCATTCCTCTTGCAGCTCCGCCACTAAAAGGTTTTACCAATGCAGTAGGTAATCCATCTACAAAACGGGTATCGGCTCCCACAGCTGCAAACATACTTTTAACGCTGTCAATTACGACATCAAATGTGCCGCTGGTGCGTAATAAACTAATAGCCACCAACATTCCTACGAGATAAGGAATGATGCGCACAGCAGTTTCAAAACCACCTTTTGCACCGCTTATAAAGGCATCGAAAATATCTATTTTTTTATAAATGCCACCAAGAATTATCAGGATAAAAATCAACAGAATTAGGCCATTACTCAATGCACCTGAAAAGAATTGTAAACTATCTGCATCTAAAGATTTTAAATAAACCATCAACAACGAAATAAGCGCTGCAATACTGCCCACCCACAACAATATGGTAGGCTGAAACACATTTATTTTTTGTTTGATTGATACAATCAACATTGCTGCAATGGTTGCAACAAAAGTGGCAATCATACATGGTATAAAAATATCTAAAGGGTTAGATGCTTTTGCAGATGCACGCAATGCAATAATGCTCACCGGTATCAATGTGAGCCCGCTTGCATGAAGGCACAAAAACATGATCTGTGCATTACTCGCTGTGTCTTTATTGGGGTTTAACGTCTGCAAACTTTCCATTGCTTTTATGCCAAAAGGGGTGGCTGCGTTATCTAAACCCAACAGATTTGCAGAAAAATTCATCATCATATGACCCACTGCAGGATGGCCTTTTGGAACATCCGGAAAAATCTTTGAAAAGAATGGTCCGATTATTCTGCTGAGTAAATTGATGCCGCCTGCCTGTTCAGCTATTGCCAGAAAACCCATGAACAATGCAAGCAAACCAATTAACCCAATGCTTAATTCTACAGCAGATTTAGCGGTATCTACCACGCCGTTTGCAGTTTGAATTTTATAGGAAACGTATTTACCGGAACCATTTTTAAAAGTAGAAATTCCTTTGGTTGTGTCTATTTTTTTTGTGTTGATAGCGGCAATGAGGCGTGCTTCAACCATGGCAGAATCCTGCGTATTTATTTTTATGGTATCACCTGTTTTTCCGGTGACCATGCTGGTGAAAATATTTTTATTTTCTTTTTGAAAAAAGAAACCTTTTATACAGGCAAGGCCAATAGCAATAATGATGAATGCAGACCAAATGCGACTTAAAGCCATGGATATAATTTACATGTAAGATGTTAGATGTATGATTTATTTACACCCAAACGATAGTTAGAAAATGACAGATTTGAAAATTATGATTTTAATTTGAAAAAATGGATTTTGTTTAACGGATGTGGTGCATTTTAAAACTTAATTCCTTACGGTACTTTTATTCCTACTTGTTGTTCTTTATAATTAAAACTTTAATAAAATTGTTCATTCTTTTACAACACCGCTGACTTGGCTAAAAAGCCGCCGTCAGTGTTTGGGAGTTTTTATATTACTTAACCTTAGCTTTATTATAACCTGCAGATAGCACAATTAAAGCTAAATATATACTTGAAGATGAAATGTGCGACGCCACTGATGCTGATCATAGCTACTGTCTTTGCTGGGCTAAAACCTCACCCCCGCCTCTCCAAAGGAAAGGAGCTAGTCTGTTCTGTTTTAAAATGATTTCAATTAGCAGAGTGTAAAGTCTTCTCCTTTGGAGAGGATTTAGGTGAGGTATCTTTTTATAATACTAAACGCTTTAAAACACAACTTTCATAAGTTGTTTCCATTTCTTACCTTCGCAGCCGTTTAAAAAAAGTTACGGGCTGCGAGTTTAAAAGTGACCGGTTTAAAAACTCGAAATTACTAACCCGTAACTCGCAACTTAAAAAAATAAAGACATGGCACTGAAAGCAGGTATCGTAGGCTTACCAAACGTAGGAAAATCAACCCTTTTTAAGGCAGTAAGCAACAGCGCAAAAGCGCAGGCGAGTAATTACCGTTTTTGCACCATTGAACCAAATACAGGTTTGGTAAATGTGCCAGATGAAAGAATTGATAAACTGGCAGCATTGGTATCGCCGGAACGTACCGTGCCTACTCAAATTGAAATTGTAGATATTGCAGGTCTTGTACGTGGTGCAAGCAAGGGCGAAGGTTTAGGCAATAAGTTTTTGGCAAACATTAGGGAGGTTGATGCAATTATACAGGTAATTCGTTGTTTTGAAGATGACAATATTCTGCGTGATGAAGGACCAATAAACCCTGTAGGCGATAAAGAAATTATTGAGACTGAACTACAACTCAAAGACCTTGATAGTGTTGAGAGAAAGCTACAAAAGGCAGAAAAACTTGCCAAGACAGATCCTAAGGCAAAAGTGGAAGCAGAAATTTTAGCTAAATGTAAATTTCATTTAGAGCAAGGCAAAAATATTATTACACTTGGTTTAAGCAAAGAAGATAAAGTAGCTATTGCAGATTTATTTTTATTGACAGATAAACTTGTTTTGTATGTAGCAAACGTAGACGTGGCAAGCATGCACACGGGAAATAAATATTCTGATGCATTAATTGAAGCCGTAAAAAATGAAGGCAACGAAGTAATTGTAATGACTAATGCAGTGGAAGCTGAGATTGCTGAGTTTGAAGACCCTGATGATAAAGCCATGTTTATGGAAGAGTATAAAATGACAGAGCCTGCGCTAGATCGTTTGATACACAGTACTTATAAACTTTTAAATTTATCAACTTATTTTACAGTCGGCGTGCAAGAAGTTCGTGCATGGACGATACACAAAGGCTGGAAAGCACCACAGGCTGCAAGCGTTATCCATACGGATTTTGAAAAAGGTTTTATTAAAGCAGAGGTAATTTCTTACAACGATTTTATAAGTCTTGGCTCCGAAGCTGCCTGCCGTGAGGTTGGTAAACTGCGCATAGAAGGAAAGGATTATTTGGTGCAGGATGGAGACTGCATGCACTTTAGGTTTAATGTGTAATTTCTGAATATCTTAAAATATTATCAACGTGTGGCTGAAAAGTTGCACGTTTTTTAGATATGGTCCAATACCTGCAAAGCCATAATCTGATGCTACCATGCCGGTGTTCATGGACCCACAAAAGCTGATTAATCTACTTTCGCAGGTTGGCAATGCCCACAGCCAATATTATAAAGAAAGCAATCATGTAACCAACTTTTAATTGGTTAACTGCCTTTCCGATTTCAATAACTTTTCCAATATTTTCCTTCACTAATATTTTATCTTTTCCTACACCTCTTGCGCCTTCATATATCTGCAGTTCGGGTTAGCAAATAATGTTGCTTGTAATTTTAATCATGACAACTATAGGCTATCCTGTATTGGCATCGGATATTTCGGATATTTGTTAATCAAATAGAATTTAGCAAACAAATGCTTTCAAATTAATTGTTGAAAAGAGATAAAGTTATGTTGTTAAAAAAATACAAAATTTGTACCGATAAATAATTTACACTTTACCCTCGTAAACAGCCTTTCGTTGAAAAATATGATAAAATAACTTGTCACCATGCAATTATCGTTCCTTAAATATCAACAATATAAAATTTGAAGTACCTTACGTATTTATTTGGAATAATATTTGACGAAGTGGTTTTTGTTACTGTAATTTTAAAATTCAATAAATGAAAAAACTTCTCTTCCTTTTTGTAGGATTGTTTCCATTAATATCTTTTGCTCAAAATTTGCATGTAAATTTATTTGGAGGGATTGCAACTTATCAAGGCGATCTACAAAATAAAAGATTTACACTACAACAGTCAAACCCTTCTGTAGGGCTGGGTTTATCTTATGATTTATCTCAAAAAATTATCATTAGCGGTGGTTATACGTATGGCGTAGTGGAAGGTGACGATAAAAAAAATACAAGCGTAAAGGGTAACGATGAGAGGAATTTAAATTTCAAATCAGCAATATCAGAATTGCATCTTGGATTAGAATATAATCTCTTTGATCTTGAGGGGACAAGCCTTACCCCTTATGTATTTGTCGGTATTGCAGGTTTTCATTTTAACCCGTATACTAAAGACACATCTGGTAATAAAATTTTTCTTCAACCTTTAAGTACAGAAGGTGAGGGATTATCAGCATATCCTGATAGAAAAGAATATAAGCTTACACAATTTGCTATTCCGTTTGGCGGAGGCGTAAAGTTTAAATTATCTGAAACATTGCAGGTAGGCCTTGAAGTGGGAATAAGAAAGTTGTTTACCGACTATCTAGACGACGTGAGTACTACTTATGTTGATAAAGCAACACTTTTTAATGCAAAGGGTGCGAAAGCTACAGAACTGGCTTTTAGAGCAGACGAGATTAATCCAGGGGCTACATATCCAACAAATAATACACAGCGAGGCAATCCAAAAAGAAAGGATTTATATTATTTTTCTGGTATTAGAATAAGTAAATTATTAAATGGTAACGGTGGTAGCGGTAGAAGCAATAATAAAACCGGCTGCCCCAGAAGTGTTTTTTGAAAACCATCAGTGTTTATTAGGATTTCTCACGCCTGCAAGTATTTTAATTGCCAGATTGTTTTCAGTAGGAACTTTAGGACAAGAAAATTTTTCCGAATAATCGCAGTATGGATTATACGATTTATTAAAATCAATAATAATTGTATTGCCCTTTGTAGGAATTTTTAAATCAATATATCTTCCTCCCCCATATGTTTCTAACCATGCTGTTTCATCAGTAAACGGCAGAAAAAAATAGTCTCCATACTCCTCATTAAGCCAACAGATTGATAAGCAATCAAAGAATATTATTTCCCTTTAATAATAAATTTAATGTGCTATATTCTTTGTGCGTTATTACCCTATTGGTTGAAGTTGCAAACGGAATTTCGTCAGTTGTTTTCGATAAAATGATAATGGCATTTACAGTGTAAGCAGTATCTTTTGCAAAGAAAGAAATTCTTTTAAAAACAACTCTGTTTTCATCAGATAACGGGCTTGTAGATTTATCTGCATATTCTTTATTCAACTCATCTTGCCAATTAAGAATATCTACAGCATTTTTCTGTGCAAAAATATTTGTACTAAACAAAACTAAAAAAGTAAAAAAAAGATAAGGGTGGAGAATGATTTCATCGATTCAAATATTAATTTGTCTTTAATAGTTTAAAATAGGTAGCCTTATATCTGCCACCCACGATTTCTCCCTGCACTTCTGCTGTTCTTATTTTTTCACAAAACCCTTCTTTTGAATGTGCATCTCCATGTTCATCAATGCTGGTTCCATCTACAAAATAAGCCTTCCCATTTATTCTTACAGCAAGATCACAACTTGTACCTGCCATTTTAAACTGACATTCGCCACAAGAGGCTTCAACAACCTGCAACTGTTTTGATTTATCTATTTTATGGATATTTTCATTTTTTGCTTGAGCATCAATGACCGTACTAAAACCTAGCGCTACAATTAAAACTAATAAAGACTTCATAAAAAATCATTTTTTTGAAGGTACTAAAAAAAAATTCTTAAGGTCTTTTGAAATGAAAATCAATTGCTTTTCATGTCTTTTTTTAAAATGATAATTAAAATAAAAATAATATTTTTAAATAGATTGATGGTCTTTAATTTTAACAAAAAAAATATATAAATAGGTAAAGTGGCAGAAAATTATCAGTTAATGATCAATGATTTTACAGAAATCATAAAGCAATATAGCAATGAGGACCTACTCCAAATGGTTTATCAGTTTGAGCAATGGGATTCAGAAATGCTTGCTGCTGTGGAAGCTGAACTAATGGTTAAGAACATTTTTCCTGAAGATATTTCAATAGTCAAAATGGCCTTGATAGAAAAAGAAGACAGAATTTTATCTGAGGGAAAAGAAGCGACTTTCTCACAGCAATTTCTGGGATGGATTGGGGTTTTTGGAATTTTGGGTTTAATAATCGGTTACGAGCTTGCATTCGCAAAAACAAAGGGTAAATATACAGGCAAAGAGTATTTAAAATATGATGAGGCTTCCCGTGAAAATGGCCGGTACATGTATTATATTTCCATTACCATTATAACTGCTTTTTGCTTGTATAAATTTGCAAATTTTATGGAGAGATATTAGTTCTTTCCATTGAAAATCGCAGAGCCATTTGCTTTTGTGTTTACATGTTTGCTTAATATTCTTTTGCCTTCTTTCTTTACAATCATATTATTTCGTAAGTTCCACACAATCTTACTTGCATATTTTCGGGTTTCTTCTATATCTACAATTGGCAAAGGGTAATCAATTCCTATACGGCAGTTATACAACTGCTGTTCTATAGTGCTTAATTTCCAAGGCTCATGAATTAGTTCTGCAGGTATATCTTTTAATTCAGGAAGCCATTGTTTTAAGAAGATTCCATCTGCATCATGTTCCTGAGAATTTTTTATTGGATTGTATATTCTAATCGTATTTACGCCAGTAACACCTGCCTGCATTTGTAGTTGTGGGTAATGAATACCAGGTTCGTAGTCTAAAAATTGTTTTGCAAGAAAATGAAGATATCGCCAATCTTGCCACAGATTAAAAGTAAAAAAAGAAACAACTAAAGCACGCATTCTAAAATTTAAATAGCCGGTGGCCACAACACAACGCATACAAGCATCTATAAGTGGAACGCCAGTTTTACCATTTTGCCAGGCTTTAATATATTCCTCATTTTTTATTTTGACAATCGCATCATAACCTCTGTTTATATTTTCAAATTCCATTCTGCATTCGTCGTCAAATTTTTGCATAAAGTGGCAATGCCAGTGCAATCTGGAAATAAAATTTGATAAGGCTCTTTTGTTCCTACTGTTTTCGTAATGCTGCATGCTATACTGGTAAACCATCTTCATGCTAATATTACCGTAAGCGAGGTAGGGAGAAATTCGACTACAACTTTTCCTGCTAAGCGCAGGTTTAGAGATGTGTTTGCTGTAATTTATATAGCGCTCCTTTAAAAAATTATCTAAATACCGCCAGGCAAGTGTTTCACCACCCAGTTGAAAAAGCTTATTGCTTACTACTATTTCTTTCGGTAAATCTTCCCCCTTTATTAAATCATACAATGACTTTTGTAAATGCACAAAGTTCCAATTATGTTCATCAACCAACAAAGCTGGCATGGTCATCGTTTGTGTCCATTGAGCATCCCAGTTTTTCCTGCTTTTTAATTTTCGCACCACAGCGTTGTGCTGGTATTCTTTCCACTCAATATTATTTTTATCGAAAAATACTTTTGCTTTTTTATCACGTTCGTAGGTAAGTCTATTGCCAATTTCTTCATGAGAAAAAACAGTTTTTATCGTAAAATTTTTTCCTATTTCTGTAAAAACATTTAATGCTTCGTCATGAAAAATATACAGACTACCATCAACCTCTGTTAGCTTAAGTTGCATAGCCTGAAGTGATTGGTAAACAAACCGCCAATGCCTTGTGTCACTGTCGGCGCCAGCCATTACAGATGGCTCAAAGCAATAAATTAAAAGGACTGATATTTTTTCCTTCTGTGCATAAAACAAAGGTGCATGGTCTGTAAAACGCAGATCTCTTTTAAACCAAACAATATTTATTTCCTCTTTTTTTATAAAAATCAGTTTTTGTTTTTTATTTGCCAAAGGTAATATTACCATGAACAAATATTTATTACAAAACGGTAATATTTCCCTTTTTATTTTTATTTGATAATTTTTTTTTCCATAAAAAAACGGCTCCTGTTTTAGAAGCCGTTTTGTATTAGTTCGATTTTATTTTTTTACTGTGGTAATAGCAACTGTGTTATTTTATGAAGTGTGCCGTTTATATAAAACTGATCACTTGAACCGTTAGGTGCAGGTGCTGGGTTTATAATTAAATTAGCTGCTGTAGCGTTACCCAAACCTTTTATAGTTGCAGCTGATACAAACGCTCCTGTAAAAGTTGCTGCTAGTTCAACACCCGGGTGGGAAGGTATTGCAGAATTTAAAAGCGTTGGGTATTTTGTAGGAATTATCGGAAAATTAACTGTAAACGTCGTGTTATTAAATAAATGATAAACCAAAATTCCTTTAACTGTAGTTGCAGAAAGCGTACCAAATAATAATGGATTTGAAAATACTGCAGGCGTTGAAGCTAAAAAAGCTGCTTGTGCAGCGGCTGTTGCAGGCAGTACATTTTGTGCTATAAGTGCTTGCGTTATTAAAGCAGTTAATGTACCTTGAAAAACTGCATCGGTAGGTGCAAACACGGTTAAGTTAGCTGCAGCGTAAGATAAAGCTGAAACCAAAGTGCCTGGTGTTCCGGTCCCACTATCTGCACGTAAAATTGCTGCTCTTAAATATCTTAAACCTAAAACAGGTGTTGTATCTGCATCTATTCTATTCCATAAAAAAGAAGGTGCCGGTGGCGCAACTACACTGGCAACATGTTGTATAATACCATTTATAGCGTACACGTTTAATGGAGTAGTCATCGGCAAAGTGTTCACTCTTAATATACCTGGTCTTTTAGAAGGGAATGTTCTAAAAGTAAGAAATGGTACGGCAGGTGAAGGGAAAATAGAAGTGCCAACAGGAAAATTTGGAAATACATTAGGAATAGATGCTGTATCGTACACTTGAGGAATGATATTATAGGAGATGATACCAGCAGCAGAAGAAATCGGTAAACTGCTATTTATAAATCCAACGAATACGGCATCGGGGGAATTGAGCGGAACCAGTCCACCTGAAGCGGCATTTATAAATGCTTTCATTCCATTGTTATCAACTGCAAAAACAGTGTATTTGTTTGATACGGCAGTATTTTTAAGAATGTTTGAAAAGTTTAGACCACTTGCATTAGCTCTCAAGATCATTTTATAAAAAAGGCTATCATTTGGGTTTGCCCTTAGAATGGAATCAATTGAAATGTTAGATGTGGCCGCAGCCGGAGTAGGGATATCAAATTGCTGTACATCCTTATTACAAGAAGCAAACAGCATTGCGGCACCAACAATCGGCAACAATCCTTTTTTATATTTATTTATTAATGT
>JBBRPX010000055.1:0-17393 GCA_038227505.1 Chitinophagales bacterium | reverse complement strand
ATGAGCAACTAAACCCAATGATTAAGGGGTTGAACCGTGGGTATGCAATTGTTTCAATGAATTATCGAATGAGCGGCGAAGCGATATTTCCTGCAAATATCAATGATGTAAAAGCTGCGTTACGTTGGGTTAAAGCAAACGCAGCTAAATACAAATTTAGCCCAAAACGAATCGCTTTATGGGGTGGATCGGCAGGAGGTAATTTGGCTGCTTTGGCGGGTACTTCAGGAGATGTAAAAGAATTGGAAGATATGAGTATGGGCAACGCAAATCAATCGAGCAGAGTGATGGCTGTAGTAGATTGGTTTGGTCCAACCAATTTCTTATTAATGGATGAACAACTAAAAGAAACGGGTAATGGCAAACCTGATCACAGCGAAGCCAATTCAACGGAATCAAAAGTGTTAGGGCAAAAAATTACTTTGATTCCAGCCAAAGTAATGATGGCAAATCCTGAATCGTATATTACGGGCGATGATCCACCATTTCTAATTGAACATGGTACAAAAGACCAACTAGTTCCAACACAACAGTCTGTCATGTTTTACGGGAAATTAGTAAAAGTATTAGGCAAAGAAAAAGTAATACTGCATTTACTGGAAGGTGTACAACATGGCGGGAAGGAATTTGAAACACCGGAAAACCTGCAAATAGTATTTTCTTTTCTTGATAAAATATTAAAATAAAAATGGAACACCCTAAAAAGTAAAATAGATAATCATTACAATGATCACGATTGCATCCAGACCGGCTTTACATTATTTCCAAACATCTAAACCGGAATTTATCAGGTTATGGCAAAGGCTTACATTTTTGCACTTAACTATTTCTATAACTAAAGTAATATTTGGGTCAACTTTATTTAAATCTAATAATAATATCAATATAGTTCAGCAGCAGGTGCAGGAAAAAGTTAGTATAGTTAATAAAAACCTGGCCCGGAGCGTGGGTCATAAATACAGTGATAGATTGTGGATGCTTCATAAATATATTGGTTTAGGCCTAAGTTTTATAATCTTCAGCCGTATTATAATTAAAGTAAGATTATCAAAAGAAAAAAAACTGTCAACAAAGATTCGTACAGCACTTGGTTACCCAACGGATACCCCAGAAAAAAAGTATTTCCTTTTTTTACAATCTAGCTATATAGTATTTTATATTCTCCTTATTGCAGTGGCTACAACAAAGCTGTTATTAGTTTTTGAACATGTTGAGTGGTTAAAGCCTGTACATAATTGAGCATCATGAAAGTAAACTGGCAACTGAATAAAAAGTCAATATTGGTACTACATGCTTTGGTATGGGTAATGATTTTTTTATTGCCTTTTATTTTTAGCTCTGAGAATGATTCATCAAAGGACGCCGATGAGCTTGCTTTTAGAAACTTAAATACGGTAACCAATTTATTCTGGATGGGATTGTTTTATCTAAATGCATTGGTATTAATACCGAAGCTATTTAATAAGCATAAGTACATCTACTTTATATTTTCTCTTGTATTATCTTTTTGTATTATCATGCTGTTTCATGGCGCAATGTTTAAGCCGCTTGTACAGGGTCATGCTTTTAATTTTTTTAGATCATCTGCTCACAATATTATACCCTTTCTTTTTACTGTAACAGTAAGTACAACCTATAAAATTATTTACGACAAAATTAAAGCCGATACTGTTGCAGCAGAAATACAGGAAGAAAATTTAAAAACAGAATTGTCCTTTTTACGTTCACAAATAAGCCCTCACTTTTTATTTAATGTACTGAATAATATTGTGGCCATGGTTCGTCTAAAGAGTGAGGAACTGGAACCCACCATCATTAAATTGTCTTCGCTGCTTCAATATATGTTGTATGAAACTGATGAAGAAAAAGTCTTACTACGTAATGAAGCAGAATCTTTGCGAAATTATATTGACTTGCAAAGGTTACGCTTTAGCAGTAAGCTTACTTTGAATACAAACTTTGATGTAAAAGAAGAATGGCATACCATTGAGCCCATGTTGTTAATACCTTTTGTAGAAAATGCTTTTAAACACGGGAATGGATTATTAAACAATCCTGAAATTGATATCGATTTGCAGACATCCAATAATCAACTGGATTTTTTTGTAAAAAATAAGTATGTTAGCTCGGATACAGCAAAAGATAAAACTTCCGGGATTGGATTGACCAATGTAAAAAGGCGGTTGCAACTGTTGTATCCTGAAAAACATACACTCTTAATTGAGGACAACAACGGTTGGTACAAAGTTTACTTAAAATTATTTTTAAAATGATGATGAATTGTATAGCTGTAGATGATGAACCATTGGCATTAAAACTGCTGGCAGATAATATAAGCAAAGTATCTTATTTAAATTTAGTAGCCTCCTGCACCGATGCATTTGAAGCAGCAAAGGCATTACAGGAAAATAGAGTTGACCTTATTTTTATTGATATACAAATGCCTGGCTTAACCGGTCTTCAGTTGGTCAGTACACTTCAAAACAAGCCTCTTATAATTTTTATTACTGCTTACAAACAATATGCTTTGGAAAGTTATGATTTGGCAGTAGTTGATTACTTGGTTAAACCTGTTGCGTTAGACCGCTTTATAAAAGCCTGTAACAAAGCCAAAGAACTGTATGAATTAAAATCGTTAAAACAGCAACCAATTGCAATAAATACAAAAGAATTTTTTTTTGTAAATGTTGATTATAGCCAGGTTAAATTAATGTTTAGCAACATTATCTGGATAGAAGGAGTGCGGGATTATATAAAAATATATCTGAGAAGCGACAATAAACCCTTATTGATACGTTCCAGCTTAAAAGCAATTGAACAGGAACTTCCATCTTCAAAATTTTTGCGGATACATAAATCCTATGTCATTGCCGTTGAAAGCATTACTTCCATCCGTAAAAACAGTGTATTTATTAAGAACATGGAACTTCCTGTTGGCGAAACATATCGTGAAAATGTAGAAAGATTAATGAGCCAAGGTTCTTAGTGTTGCTTACTAATTTTTAATGAATTGTTCTTTGTGGAAATACCACTTTTTTTAGACCCCTGTCGGCATTTTTATTTGACCCATATAGGGCCTTGATTACTAAAGGGTTTTGGGAGTCAAACTTTTTTGGCAAAAGGGGGTCAGATTGAGTGGTATGTCCAGAGATCTCTTAGTTTATGAATTATTTCAGTTATTATGATGTTGCTTTGAATGCCCACCCCATTGAATGGCTCATCAAAAATAGAATACTTGTTGCCTTGTAATAAAATTTCGGTAATTGCTAATTTGTTTTTCATGTCTATTGAATAAACCCGAAGGGCTTTGTAGCTGCTGCTATGCCATAAAAGTTTATGGAAAGCATCTTAGCAGCTGCTACAAAGTGATGGCGCATTACTTGCTTAACCTGCCTGAAGTGAGACCTTATTACCTTGCCATAAAAACAATGTAACCTTTGTTACCATCTTTGCTTCAAGCATATAATATTTTTGCAACCTGATATCAATTTATTATGCAAACACTTGGATTTTTTTTAGCCGCATTGGTCGGTATTTCCTTAGGATTAATTGGTGGTGGTGGTTCTATTTTAACCGTTCCAATTCTGGTGTACATAATGAGTGTTAATCCGATTTTGGCAACATCTTATTCTTTATTTATTGTGGGTTCCACTTCACTGGTGGGTGCATTTAATAACTGGCGAAATGGATTTGTACAAATAAAAATTGCGCTGCTTTTTGGTATTTCTTCTATTACTACAGTATTTATTACAAGAAAATTTATTGTACCTGCTATCCCTAAACATATTTTAGCTATTGGTAGATTTGAGTTAACTAAAGATATTTTAACAATGGTCTTATTTGCTATCCTAATGTTCGTAGCATCTATAGCAATGATTAAAAACGGAAGTAAAAAAGAAGTTGTAAAAACAACTGAAAATATCGAACGTAAAAAAATAAATTTACCGAAGCTGTTGCTTTATGGAATAGGAATAGGCTTAGCAACGGGATTATTAGGCGCCGGAGGTGGCTTTTTATTAATTCCCACATTGGTATTATTAGTTGGGTTACCTATGAAGGAGGCTGTAGGCACTTCGCTTTTAATAATTGCCTTAAACTCTTTAATCGGTTTTACCGGAGACCTGGGACATTTTAAAATGGACTGGATTTTTCTTGGGAAAATTACAACCATTGCCATTGCAGGAATTTTTGTAGGAGGTTATCTCAGCAAAAAAATTGATGGTGCAAAACTGAAAAAAGCATTTGGTTGGTTTGTTTTAGTAATGGGTGTCTACATACTCATTAAGGAAATATTCTTTGGAACAGGAGGTGGTCATTAGTATTATAATCTAACACAAATATATTGTGATTTAACTTTTAGGAAGAAGGAACTCATTTAACCATATTTATAATTACAAATGGTTTAGAAATGTAACCAATGTTACCATCCTTTGTAAAAAGACTTACCAACTTTGCAGTATTAATAAATAATTAAAAACTAAAAAAATAACTATGTTTTTTCAACACGTTTACGACAAAAGCCTTGCACAGGCAAGTTATTTCATCGGTTGCCAAAAAGCAGGCGTAGCCGCTGTAATTGATGCTAAAAGAGATGTGGATACTTATCTTGAAATAGCAAAAGCCAATAACATGAAAATCACCCATATTTTTGAAACACATATCCATGCAGATTTTCTCGCAGGCTCAAGAGAGTTGGCAAAACTTACGGGAGCAGATATGTATTTATCTGACGAAGGTGGCAAAGGTTGGGAATATGAATTTCCGCATCATGGACTAAAAGACGGAGATAAAATTAAAATAGGCAACCTTAGTTTTGATGTGTTGCATACACCCGGCCATACGCCTGAAAGCATCAGTTTCCTTTTAACTGATAATCCCGCTTCTGCAAAACCGGTTATGTTATTTACAGGCGACTTTGTTTTTGTAGGTGATGTTGGTCGTCCTGATTTACTGGAAAAAGCAGCAGGTATTACAGGTACTGCAAATGCAGGTGCATTGCAGATGTATAACTCTATTAATAAATTTGCGGCCCTGCCTGATTATTTACAGGTGTGGCCTGGCCACGGGGCAGGCAGTGCTTGTGGGAAGGCTTTGGGTGCTGTTCCCAGCACCACAGTGGGTTACGAAAAAATAAGGAACTGGGCATTGCAATATGAAAATGACAGACCTGGGTTTGTAAAATATTTGTTGGAAGACCAGCCCGAACCTCCTAAGTATTTTGCTATGATGAAAAAACTGAACAAGGTGGATCGGCCTTTGCTGACTGTTGTTCCTAAGCAGAAATTACTTTCATCAACAGAGTTAAAAGATGCAATGGCAAAAGGCATAAAGTTGATTGATGCAAGAGATAAAGTTGATTTTGCAGCAGGATTTATACCCGGCAGTTACAATATACAGGGCAATAATGCTTTTGCCACATGGGCAGGATGGTTTATAAAATATGATGAACCATTTATGCTGTTGACTGATGAAAGCCAGCTAGATGATCTTACAAGAAAACTGATGCGCATTGGATTGGATAATGTGTATGGCTACGTTCCAACTACAAGAGTATGGACAGAAGCCGGTGGTACATTAGAAAAAGCCAATGTTATAACTTTTGAAGAAGCAAAAGAACTCATCAATAACAATGGTATTCAACTGGTAGATTTAAGAGGGGCCGCAGAATACAATACCGGACATATTGCCAAAGCAGACAATATTTTTGTAGGTACATTACCACAAAACTTAGACAAAATAAGTAAAGATAAAAAAGTAGTTATTCATTGCCAGAGCGGTGATCGTTCGGCTATTGCTTATTCCATATTGGCTAAAAATGGTTTCACAAATGTTATAAATTTTTCGGGTGGAATGAATGAGTGGGTGAATGAAGGCGAACCGGTTGTTTCATAAAACGGAATATAATTATACACTCTTCCTGATAAAAGAAAATGAGTAACAATGATCAGTTACCATTACTGAAATAAAAGACTTTTTACAGTATTTTTAAAATAGCCATTGTAAAAAAATAAAACATAAAAGGAGTAAATTAGCTACTTTTTTTTGTGTAACCAATGTTACAATTCATACACAAGCAAGTAGCTACCTTTATCTCTTATGCAAGGATTAACACAAAACAAATATCAATTTGGTTTACTTGTTTTAGTAAACGCATTTGTGGGTGGTATGGTGGGTTTGGAAAGAGCTGTAATTCCTGGCTTGGCAAAAGGCGTATTTGGTTTAGATGCCAATACCGCTGTGCTCTCCTTTGTTGCTGCATTTGGTATCAGCAAAGCCGTGAGCAATTATAGTGTTGCAAAACTTACAAAAAAATTTAACCGTAAAACCATTTTAATAACCGGTTGGCTATTTGCGTTGCCGGTGCCGCTTTTATTAATGTATGCACCCAACTGGAATTGGATTTTATTCGCAAACATACTGCTTGGTATTAACCAGGGGTTGGCATGGAGCAGTACAGTAATTATGAAGATTGATTTGGCAGGGAATAAAAACCGCGGTCTGGCAATGGGCATTAACGAGTTTGCCGGTTATCTTTCTGTTGGATTGGCTTCATATTTGGCAAGCAGCATTGCAGCCCGTTATGGCTACGCATTTTTTCCATTCATACCTGGTTTGGCTTTTGCGGCATTGGGTTTAATGATGTCGGTTTTTTTGGTAAAAGATACTACCCATTTTGTTCATGCAGAAAGCAGTGCCAGCAACATTGCACTTCTTAAAAATGTATGGAAAGATACCACCTGGGAACATAAAAATATAAGCAGTGTAACATTGAATGGCCTGGTAAATAATATGAATGATGGAGTAGTTTGGGGTTTATTGCCAATAGTGCTGATACAACGGGGTTTCAGTATTTACCTGGTTGGTATTGTTGCCGGCATTTATCCGGTAGTATGGGGCATTTCACAATTATTTACCGGCAAAATGGGAGATATTTATTGTAAAAAGCAAATCATTACAATAGGTATGCTATTACAGGCTGTTGCTATAGTTTTATTAGCATTGTCATCAGCGTTATCGGTATTAATTATTTCATCAGTACTATTAGGGTTGGGTACGGCATTGGTATATCCTAATTTTTTAACTGTGGTGGCAGAAAACACGCACCCATCACAACGGGCGGAAACGTTAAGCATTTTTCGTTTTTGGCGGGATAGTGGTTATGTAGTCGGAGCCTTGTTGGCGGGTGCATTGGCAGATGCTTTTGGCTTGACAAATGCCTTGTTGATTATAGCTGGTATTACTGCCGCCGCAGGAATTGTTGCACACTTTCGCATGTGCTGCACATTAAAAAAATGGTGGCGGGATACCGATTGCGAAATTACTCCTGCTTTCTAAAATTAAAGATAAATGCATAAGAATAACTAAGTTCACTTTTGCAATTTTAAACTGAATTTGAAGGTTCATTAACTAAAATTTACCTCGCTTTATTGATAGTCTCAAGTAATATCTTTGAAAAGTATTGGCCACATGGCAGATGCTTTTTTGTATGTAACCTTTGTTACCAAAAATTCTTTTGGTACAATTTACTTTTGCTTCAACAAAACATACAATGATGACATTCGATGAAATGATACACTCAGACAAACCAGTGCTGGTTGATTTTTTTGCCGAATGGTGTGGCCCCTGCAAAATGATGGCTCCAATACTTAAAGATGTTAAGAAAGAAATTGGCGATACTGCCACGATTATAAAAGTAGATATTGACAAAAGTCCGGAAGCAGCAAACCAATACCAGGTGCAGGGAGTACCCACACTTATTCTATTTAAAAACGGAAACCCATTGTGGAGGCAAAGCGGTGTGGTTCCCAAAGCAGCGCTAATCAATATTATTAAACAACACTTAAAATAAATACTATGGGATTTTTATCAAACCTGATTGGTGCTGGTGATAATGCCAACCTGCAAAGCATAATTGATGACGGTGCATTTTTAGTAGATGTACGCACACCCGGCGAATTTGCCGAAGGCCATGTATCTGGTTCGGTAAATATTCCTTTAGATATAGTGCCAACCGAATTGGCAAAGTTTAAAAATAAAAAAAACATCGTTGTGTTTTGCCGAAGCGGTAACAGAAGCGGACAGGCGAAAACTATTTTGGAAGCTAATGGAATGAGCAATGTTACCAATGGCGGAAGCTGGGAAGAAGTAAACCAATTTGTGAAATAAATGCACCATAATTATATGGAAAATTTAAAAATTCTTATTCCTACAGATTTTTCTGTTCAGGCAGAGTTTGCTTACCTGATGGTAAAAAAGCTGGAAGAAAAAATAAATATCGATATTCATTTTCTGCATGTAATAAATGTACCGGATACAGTTTCAATGGATAATAATGGAAACATCCAAACCTGTGGCGAAATTGATGTTGAATATGTGCAAAAGCAAAAAGAGATAGCAGAAAGAAATTTAGCTAACCTCCAAACACAATACGGAAATAATATTAGCACCCATTTGATACTTGGTAAAATAACAGATGCAATACTTGATTTTTCAGAAGCCAATCAATTTGATTTAATTGTGATGGGAACAAAGGGCGCCTGGGGAATGAAAGAAAAATTCTCCGGTAGTGAAACACAAATGATTGCCCGTAAAAGCAAAGTGCCGTTGCTCTCATTAATGTGCGACCGTTCTGATTTGCAGATTGAAAATATTTTGTTCGTACATAATTTTAGTAATCCAATAAAGGGAGATTTGAGCCTGCTGCAAAAATTCATTAAAGCATTTGATACCAAATTTCATTTACTGCAAATCACTTCCGAAAAAACAGAAACTGGTAAGGCAAGCATTGAAACCAATATGAAAACTTTTGCGGCGGTAAACAATATTACCAATTACGAATGTCATGTATTAAATGATATAAATGTAGAGAATGGTGTTATTCATTTTAACCAAATGAATAATATTGATATTATTTTTATAGGCACTCACAGCAAAGCCGGAATGTTTCACCACAGTACAACGGAAAAGTTAATTAACCATTTGTTTAAACCCATTATTTCATTTCACTTAAAAAGCTAATCATAAAAGAATGAGAGAATTTATAACACAAACCTGGAGCTGGTGGTTTTCCGGAACTATGATAGCAGCAATTATGTTCTTCCTTATATACTTTGGGCAATCATTTGGTTTTTCTTCCAATTTAAGAACTATTTGCGGGGCTGTTGGTCTAGGTAAAAAAGCTAAATTTTTCGACTTTAACTGGAAAACCCAGATTTGGAATTTGGTTTTTTTAATAGGAGCAATTATCGGTGGCTTTATTGCTTATCAATTTCTTTCTCCTGCAAACCCTGCGGTTCAAATTTCGCAAGCCACCATTGCTGATTTAAGTAAACTGGGCATTGCTGCACCAACTTCATTGCAGCCCGCAGAATTATTTAGCTGGCAGGCAGTTTTATCTGTAAAAGGATTTTTGATATTGGCTATTGGCGGACTATTAGTGGGCTTTGGAAGTCGCTATGCCGGTGGTTGTACATCAGGCCATGCCATCAGTGGTTTATCTAATTTGCAATTACCGTCATTGATTGCAGTATTTGGCTTCTTTGCAGGCGGTTTAATTATGACATTTTTAATACTTCCTTTAATTTTTAAAATATGAAATTTATAAAATTCCTTTTACTCGGAATTGTTTTTGGTGTTGTAATGGCTAAATCTGAAGCCATATCATGGTTTAGGATTCAGGAGATGTTCCGCTTTCAGGCATTTCACATGTATGGTATCATTGGTACCGCTGTTATCATTGGTGTTATCGGTGTAGCGTTAATAAAGAAATTTAAAATACGTGACTTTCATGGCAACCCTATTTTGTTTCCTCCGAAAGAAAAATCAATTGTTCGCTATTTAGCTGGGGGTATCATTTTCGGGCTTGGATGGGCATTAAGTGGTGCTTGCCCGGGGCCAATGGTAGTAAATATTGGCTATGGTTTTATTGCAATGACCATCGTTTTTCTTTTTGCAGTTGTTGGAACATTTTTATACGGATACGTTAAAGAAAGACTACCCCATTAAACTAACATCAACCATTCATTATGCCAATAGAAATAGAAGATGATAAATTACCTCAAGGGCTTCTATCTGCCATTAACAAGCTTGTATTGGTTATAGTAATATTGGTGATTGCCCTTATTGTGATGCCCTTTGTTATTTCTTACAGTAACCGGCCTGATAAAATAAAAGAAAAAACAATGGGAGCAGTAGCATCTATCGATGAACCAAAAAAGGATTTAACAATCTACTGGACTGCCCCCGATGTAAACAGCATTACTGATGCTAAACAAAAAGAGCAGGTAGAATATGGTAAAGACCTGATTGCTCATACTGCCAAATATCTTGGCCCTAATGGCAGCGTATTAAAAATAAGCAATGGCATGAATTGCCAAAACTGCCATTTGCAGGCGGGTACTGCTGTGTTTGCAAATAATTATGGCTCAGTTGCATCGATGTATCCAAAATTCAGGGCAAGAAGTGGTGGAGTAGAAAATATTTATAAAAGAGTAAATGATTGTTTTGAAAGAAGCCTGAATGGCAAAGCAATTGATACTGCCGGTAAAGAAATGCAGGCCATTGTTGCTTATATAAAATTCCTTGGCTCTAATGTAGAGAAAGGAAAAAAAGCAGAAGGCTCAGGTTTTACAGATCTGGCTTATTTAGACCGTGCCATCGAACCTGATAAAGGGCAAATAGTTTATAACGCTAAATGTCAAAGTTGTCACCAGACAAATGGCGAAGGACTGTACAATGCAGATAAAATAGAATTTATTTATCCCGCATTATGGGGTAAAAAAAGTTATAACGATGGTGCGGGCCTTTACCGCATGAGCAATATTGCAAAATATGTAAAATATAATATGCCACAAGGGGTAACCTATGAAAACCCTCAACTAACAGATGAAGAAGCATGGGATGTAGCAGCATTCATCAATTCACAAACAAGGCCGCACATTAATGTACCAAAAGACTGGCCTGATAAATCCAAAAAATCTGTTGACCATCCCTTTGGACCTTATGCAGATAATTTTACAGAAAAGCAACATAAGTATGGGCCTTACAAACCGATAGCTGAAGAACAAAAGAAAAGAGAGTTGACAGGAAAAGAAGCGAAAGAAAAAGCGGTTCTAACAAAATGATGGTTGTTGATTAACGCTATTACTCAATAAATAATAAAAAGTAAAAGAGTGTATCAAAAGCTTTCGAGATAAACTGCGCCAATGAGGTTTAATAAAATTTTAAATGTCTGGTTCAAAAAAATCATCATGGCTATATCAAAACTTGCAACATGGAAAATAACAGGAGAAATTTTTTAAAACAATTAAGTACGATGGGTGTAAGTGCAGCGTTAGTTACTGCATCTCCTTTGCTGGCCGCTGCTGAAGAAGTAACAGGCAATCGTTCAATTAATATGGGTGATAAGCCATTTACCATTTCTATTCTGCAAACCACCGATGTGCATTGCCAGGTGCACCCACATGATGAATTATTTTGGGAAAACGAAAAAGCTGTTTTTCGTAAAACAGGGGGCTATGCACATTTGTCTACCTACTTTAAAAAAGAAAGAAAGAAAAATCCGAATACCTTTTTAATTGATACCGGCGATATGTTTCAGGGAAGCGAACTGAGTGTAAAAACCACCGGTAAAGTATACCTTGCTGCTAATTCTCCTGTAACTCCAACACCACCAATGGCAGCTAAAATATTAGATGCTCCGCAAACATTGCTTACACAGGTAACCGGTGTAGATTATAAATTCACATAAAAAAATAAATGAAATGAAAAAGACAATATTTTTTTTAATACTACTTGCTTTTAATACATCTGCTTTATTTGCACAAAATAAAAAAAATGGAAAAAGTAAACCAACTGCTGTGCTTCATCATAAAGTAGTATTTCATCTTACCAGCAACGATACGTTAGCTTGGAAAGGGTTAATGAATAATATAAAAAACCTGAAAGCAGGGTGGGGCGATAGCGTACAAATAGAAGTGGTAACAAATGGCATGGGTATACAATTTTTGATGAAAGAAAAAACTACTCAACAACAAAAAATTGAAGATTTTAAAAGTAAAGGGGTTATTTTTTATGCTTGCGAAAACTCGATGAGAGAAAGGAATGTTACTAAAGATGCAATGATACTTGCAACTGAATTTGTACCAATGGGTGTTGGAGAAGTAATTAAAAAAGAAGAGAAAGGATGGGCTTACATTAAAGCAGGATTGTAAAGAAAAGTTTTGGTAATATTAAAATGAAAAGATTTATTAGTAACTGGTTTTTAGGTCTGTTTTTATTGCTATCTGTATCAGCAAAAGCACAACATCAGGAGCTTTCAGAAAAACCCGTGATGTATAAAGGAAAGCAAAATACAACAGAAGACAGCACATCCTTATTACATGCTTTTAAAGCAGGTAGTTTTCACGGGCATTTTAGGTACTTCTTAATGAGTACACAAAATAAAAAAGGGCTTACAGATTATTATGCCAATGCAGCAGGCGGTGGAATAAGATATGAAACCGCAAAATTTCATGGCTTTCAAATAGCGGTAAGTGGCTTTTATATTTTCAACATCTGTTCATCCGATTTTACTAAACCTGATGCTGCTACAGGGCAATACAATCGATATGAAATTGCTTTGTTTGATGTAACAGATCCTGCCAATAAAAAAGATTTAGACCGGTTGGAAGAATTGTACATAAAACATAATTTTAAAAATTCAAATATTGTTTTTGGGCGGCAATTAATTAATACCCCATTTCACTAGTGTCCGGTTAAATTAGATTGATTTTCAGTTGAATATTATTTTGTTCGTTGACATCTTGGTATGTAAGGTTATTAAAAAGGCTTGGCAAATGTGTTCTATCTAAGAGTGACACACTCATTATTTGGAGTATTTCATAAGGTGACTGCTTGAGTTTTAATTTTCCTTTTATTATAACTACGAGAGTGTATGTGATAATTGCAATATAGATTTGAATCTTAATTGCATTCTCAGATATGCCCCAAAAGGATTTAATTTTCTGGTGTTGTTTGATCCATTTAAAAAACAGTTCGATCTTCCATCTGTATTTGTACAGCATTGCTTTTAAACTGCTTTTTTTCTTACCTATAAAAACCTATTTGATGAGCTCTATAAATTTAAAGACAAAAAATGCAGTTAATGTCCAATTATCCAATTATGAAATTATCGATCGGTTTTGTAAACGATGTACATGGTTATGTTGAACTGCACAGATAATTTGTACAGGCATCGGTTTTTGTGGTAGTCAAGTTTTCCTTGTTTATAAAATAGATTTCTCAATACCTGTTAAAGAAAATATTGTACAAATAAGAGACAATTCTACCATCGCAAAATTTTATAAGTCTTATTTACAAACTCTTTATAATAGGTGTATTTTTACTATCAATTTATTATACGGGTTAAGCTTTTTTGCATTCAATTTTATTAAACAATATGGACAATTTAGATAACCTAAAAAATGTATTTGAACCGGCGCTGTTAGAGGAAATGAAGCAGTTCGGTACATGGCAGAGTTTTAAGGATGGAGATTTGATTATAGATTACGGTAAGTACATTCGCATGATGCCAATTGTTTTAAAAGGCACAGTGAAAGTATATCGGTTGGATGAAAACAAAAATGAAATACTGCTGTATTACTTATCCGGCAACGAAAGTTGTTCTATGGCATACAGTTGCTGTGTGGAAGCTAAAAAAAGTGAAATAAAAGCAATAGCAGAAGACGATGTAGAACTAATAGCCATACCCAATACAAAGTTAGATGAATGGTTATGCGCTTACCCTAGTTGGAAAAACTACATCATGAATGGTTTTAATGAACGTTTTGTTGAATTATTAAAATCTATTGAAAGTATTGCTTTTCATAAGTTGGATGAGCGCCTGATCTCTTACTTAAAAGAGAAACAACGGTTGAGTGGCTCAAGTGTAATAAAAGCATCTCACTATCTTATTGCCGAGGAATTACATACTTCAAGGGTGGTAATATCCAGGCTGCTTAAAAAACTGGAGAATGATAAAAAGATAATTTTATACCGAAATGAAATAAAACTGATGGGAACTTTTGGGTAATCTGTTCATAGATAACAATTAAGCAGTGTAATATAATTAATAGATATTTTATAATACCCTTTACCTAATGAATATGCCAAGTAGTATGTTTGGAAAATTTCCTAGCAAAAAATACCTGTAGACAAATAAGATGTTACAAGTTTTTTTTGGGTCTTATTAATCCGTAAATTCCTTTTGACTGCAAAAATTACTAATACATGTAATTCGTTTGGGTCTGCGAAAAGTCTCCTGATTTAACTTAAAATTTTCATAAAGAATGCGGATCGACGCTTTTGATGAGCCTTCTTCAAAATTGCACATTTCAGATATTAACCCTTCGCTTTCATCATGAAGTTTAGCCAATTCAAAAACTTGCACACTGCTGTAAATTAACCAAAATAATTTGTAAATTTTACTTTGGGCCTCTGCCTTTCAATAAAAAAACAACTATTACAATAACAGCAATCGGAATTAGCCACATACCCCAACCCATTCCCCAATAATTATTATTATTCATCATTTTATAAAAAATTAAAATTTCTTCAAATGCATTGTTGCCTGCCCTTCAGTTTCGCTGTTACCCGTTTATTTTTTTTATGCCATTCAGAATAAATTTAAAAGCAGCTTGAAAAATATATTGCGATTCGAAATGTTTGTGATCTGCCATGTTGATTTTATACAATTTCAAAATTCTGCATCATGCCGCTATCCTCATGTTCAAGGTTGTGGCAGTGCAAAACATATTTTCCTTTAAATTGAGAGAAAGTAGTTATTACACTAACTTTTTCGCCTGGTAACAGCATCACTGTGTCTTTCCATCCTTTTTCGGTAACACTTAATTTTCCTCTGCCGCCCGTTCTTTCTAGAACCTGAAAATGATTGCCATGAAAATGCATTGGCTGTATTTCACTTCCTTTACTATTATCGAATATCCATATTTCTGTTGCGCCTGCCGTAACCGTTTCATTAATAACGGCAGCATCGTAAGCAATTCCATTAATGGTGTGCATACCCATCTTCATTTTATTAATGCCTGTTTGCCCCATGCCACCTTTGGTTTTATCGTTTTTATCGTTAGTTTCCATATTCATCATACCGCCTCCATGCATAGATGAATTGCTGATGTCAAATGTTCTTGTTTTTGTTGAAGAGGAAGGATTAATTCTTTCTATGGCAGATAAAGTTGTTGGCAATGTAAAAGTGTCATTTGTTTTTTCGCCAATGGTAAACTTCAGAATTTTAAATGCATCTTTACCCTGTACGCCGCCACCATCAAAGGTTTTGCTTTCAAGAAAAATTTCTTTGTTCGGCGAACTTGTAAAATCTATCAGCATATCAATTCTTTCACCGGGAGCAATCAAAATATTATTTACTGTTTCAGGTGCTGTTAGTAAACCTGCATCAGAACCAACGACAGCAAAATTTTGCCCATTACTGAATGCCAGGTTATATACTCTTGCATTGGATCCGTTAATGATGCGTAAACGGTTCCATCCGGCTTTTACTGCTTTGTAAGGATTGTATGCTCCGTTCGCTAAAATGTAATCACCAAAAAATCCTGTCATCACTTCCATGTTGGTAGGATTATAGTCAAAGTCGCCATTGCTTTTAAAACGCCTGTCCTGAATAACAAAAGCTATTTCACTATCCCCGCCTGGTAATTTTAGTGCAGCTTCTTCTTCATCTCGTACAATAAAAAAACCGGCTAAACCCTGCATTACCTGCTCGGCTGTTAATCCATCGGGATGAGGATGATACCAGTACGTGCCTGCCTTTTGATTAATGCTAAACTTGTATTGAAACTTACTTCCGGGCGATGTTACAGCCGAAGGAAAGCCATCCATTTCTGCAGGTATAATCAGCCCATGCCAATGTATGTTGGTAGCCTGCTGCAACGAATTAGTAAATTGAAGATTGATAACATCTCCTTTGTTTACAACAAAAGTTTTACCCAACATGCCATCATAATAACCATACACGTTTGTTTTTTTTCCTTTTAATATTTCAACCGGTGTTTGCTTTGCTTCAAATGCAATTGTATTTTTTAAATCGAATGCCGGAGGTGATGGGAGCGGGGTTAAAAAATCGCCTTGTATAATTTTAATGCTGTTGGCGAATATATTCCTGCTTTTTTGACCATTGCAACTTTGCAACAACCATGCTGTGCCGCCTAACACAGTTAAAAAGCCTGTCGCACCGGTAAGTTTTATAAAGTTTTTTCTTTGCATATTAAAATATTTTGAAAAAATTAGATAACCATTTAGTGTTTATGTTAGATTTAATACTACTTATTTAATTATTAACCGTGCGAATTGCCAAATGATATTTTTAATTGAGAGCCAAGAGTTGGAATATTATTTTCCAATAAATTATAAGAAATAATATTTTTATATTTGCTTAACCATTTGTCTTTTTCTTTCTCTGTAATAATTTACTTTTATTGGTTCCATTGTATGCAATAAATCATACAACGACTTCTATTTTTTTTATACGTTTACAGAAAATAAATTGAACATTGACCTTTCAATTTGCCGCTGCATTTATTTGGAAACGAAATACATAAATACCTAAGCCTAATAAAAGGGCAGCGTTTCATTTTGTTGTTGCACTCCTTATGTAATTGTTAAAAGTATATTGATGATTAATGCAAAAACATGACGATTGTCAAAACTATATCTGATTCAAATCATGGTACAATCTTCGCAATTGCCGAAAGATTATAATATCATTTAGCTGAGTAACGGATTTTTGGCAGCTTTACGCTTTACTGAACTTTATTCAAATTTTTAGACCCAGCAAAAAGTTTTGCTTATCCATATCCTTCTGTATAACCATTGTGCAGTAGCAGAACCACTGGATCATGTAAAAATTATAGAAAAAAATTACAGAAATTGGCAGACGATTTTAAATTAAATTTATATATCGAATAATTTTGCCAGCATTATAAAGTTTGATAAAGTCGCATCCAGTCATTACGATGAACAATTGAAGATAACTCTATTAGAAAATTTATCACAAAAAACTAAGGTTGTCGTTTTCATATAGCGGTATCTCCCATCAGCATCAAAGTGAGGAGCTATTTAAGAATACAAAGCCGAATAAATTAATTGAAAATAATTAAACTAACTCTATATTTTTTCGGGAGCGCTTTATTCTTGAATGCCTTTTGAATACAGGCGTTAAGCTTGTTTTTAATTCATAGAGTCTATTAAAAGCTTCCTGGTTTAACTTGAACTTTTCAGACAGCATACAGATAGTTTCTTTTGATAAACCTTTTTTATAATTAAGGATATCAGAAATTAAACCTTCACTTACATTTAGAAATTTAGCCAATTCAACTGCT
>JBBRPX010000054.1:0-17590 GCA_038227505.1 Chitinophagales bacterium | reverse complement strand
TAATAAGGTTTCGTTTACAACAATTTTTTTAGAAATTTTATCTGAAAATATTTTAGTACTTGTAACTTTTTTTCCACTTGTATTTATAACCATGCCGCCACTTTGTACAATTTGCGCTTTTACCACAGAATCCTTTTTAATTTTATCAACACTATAATACTCGTTTATGGATTTACCAAGGCTTAATCCCATATTTTCTTCCCTAAAATATTTTGTATTGGTTGTGTCTACCATGTGTTTGAATGTATAAAAAACTTTACCAAGAGATGTGTCTTTTTGTTGAGCAATAATTAACCCATTTACCATTAACAAGCATACGGTTAGAATGATATATTTTTGCATTTTATAATCTTATTTTAATTTAGTAAGTTAAGTAACCATACTTTTA
Organism: Chitinophagales bacterium; assembly: GCA_038227505.1. Classification (GTDB taxonomy): domain Bacteria; phylum Bacteroidota; class Bacteroidia; order Chitinophagales; family Chitinophagaceae; genus Ferruginibacter. The sequence continues at coordinate 17,202 of JBBRPX010000054.1, read as the reverse complement.
GTATGGTTACTTAATTGTTTAATTTAAGGACAAAGTGATTCTAGATAATCACCTACAGCATTCAAAAAAGCAGCGCATTCTTGAGCAGTCCCCTCCAAGTAGCATTTCCAGTCCAAGTGCCACAAGAGGTAACAAAAGTTACTGGAAATAAAGGTTTAATATCCTTTTTTACAATTGACTGGGCGGCTGATTTTACAACATTTCCATTACTTGCGGTTGCAAACAATCCAATGCCTACAAATGCTAAAGCTAACATTATTTTTTTCATAATAAAATGAATGACTTTTAGGAAGCCTAACCTTAGTGTTTTGAAATACCCTAAGTTTCATTTTTGGCATTTTCGGGTTACAATGCCCTCAATTCGTAGCTACTGAATATTTTTATACCTCTTACTTTACAAAAATTATATGAATTCAATTATTGTCCTAAAATTAAACCATAGGAAAAATCATAAAAATTTATTAAAATGATTTAAAGGAAAATCAATGGTTTTAAATGGTTCAGTAAAATAAACCAACAACAAAATTTATACCTATACTCGTCATTAATATTTAATTACCTTTAATTATACTTTATAATCACAGATTATATTTGATGTAAAAACGAACTATGCCCGGAAAAAAAATCAGACAAATAAGAATCGCAAAAGAATTATCTCAAGAAAATTTAGCGTCGGATTTAGGAGTTTCGCAAGCGCTCGTAAGCAAGTATGAAAATGATGTTGTAATTCCTGATGTAGATACGCTGCATAAAATAGCAAAATCGCTTTAAGTGTTTACATTTGAATTGATTTATACAAATGAGGAGGAATTAGCAAATCATATTGAGAATTGGCTTAAAATGAAAGGCTTGAAAATCACTAAAATTATAGAAATTTTATAAGCCATAATTTCCTCAATGTTGCTTAACATTGTTTTAAAGTGAAAAAGTGAAAAAAATCTCCTCACAACTCTACTAATTGAGCATAACAAATGTCTGAGTTATAAAAGTAGAAATAATAGTAAATTGATTGAAGTTTTTCTCCTTCTTCATAAAACTTGGTGAAATCAGTTTTTGGGCTCTTTAACCTCAGTATAAAATTCTGATACATTTTAAACAAACATTATGACCTTATTATTCCAGTATTATTTACAATAACATAGTTAGTTTAAAGTCGTCTTTTACTATTTTAAATTGAGCAAAATAATAAACCACAAAAAAGGCAGCCTATTTAAAGACTGCCTTTTATTTTTATTCAAATATTTATTACCACATTCTGATTCTGTCTTCGGGTTTTTTGTACAATTTATCTCCTTCTTTTACATTGAATGCGTTGTACCAGGCATCCATATTTACAGGTGCACCAATTGTACGGTACCGACCCGGAGAATGTGGATCTGTAACTATTAATTGAGCTTCTGTTTGTGGTAAAATATTACCACGCCAAACCTGCGCCCATGCTAAAAAGAAACGCTGGTCAGGTGTAAAGCCATCAATAGTGTTATTAGCTGTTGATTTGCCTTGTGGCGTCATTTTAAACGCTTCGTATGCTACGTTTAAACCACCTAGGTCACCGATGTTTTCGCCAAGCGTAAGTTTGCCATTTACATGAATGGTATCTAATACCGTGTAATCGTCATATTGTTTTGCAAGCATTTTTGTTTTTGCATCAAACTTTGTACGGTCTTCTTCTGTCCACCAGTTTCTTAATGTTCCATCAGCATCATATTTGCTGCCATTGTCATCAAAACCATGCGACATTTCGTGACCGATAACAGCACCAATTCCACCATAGTTAAGTGCATCATCAGCCTTCGCATCAAAGAAAGGTAACTGTAAAATACCTGCAGGAAAAACGATCTCATTTAAAGTAGGATTGTAATAGGCATTCACTGTGGGCGGTGTCATTCCCCAGCGTTCTCTATCTACTGGTTTGCCGAGTTGGTTAATCATATAGTTATAATTCCACTCACCTACATTTCTTATATTCTCAAAATAAGTATTGCTGTTGATTACAAGACCTTCGTAGTTTCTCCATTTGTCAGGGTAACCAATTTTTGGACGGAAGGCATCTAATTTTGCTATTGCTTTTACTTTTGTAGCAGGACTCATCCAATCTAAATTGTTTATTCTAACTGCAAATGCTTTGCGTAGATTACTTACAAGCTCAGTCATGCGTGCCTTAGCTTCGGGCTTAAAATATTCTTTTACATATAACTGTCCCAATAACTCACCAACTGAACCGTCTGTAAGTAACGACATTCTTTCCCAGCGTGGTGTTTGAATTTTTTGACCACTAAGTACCTGAGTAAATGCAAAACTGGCATCTACAAATTCGCTGCTTAAATAGGGCGCTGCAGATTTTAAAATATTCCAGCGTAGATAAGTTTTCCAGTCTTCAATAGAGACTGTATTCATCATACGAGCCACTTCTTTAAAAAAGGCAGGGTTGTTTACTAAAATGCTGTCTTCTTTCTTAATTTTTAGATCAGATAAAACAGTCCGCCAGTTCATTCCTTCTGTTGTTTTGCTTAAATCTTCCAGCTGAAATTTGTTGTAAGTTTTATAAGGGTCTCTCATTTCTACTCTACTCATTTGCGCTGCTGCTAATTGTTTTTCTATTTTGTAAACCGCGAGTGCATGTGCCTGTGCCTGCGATGTTGTGTGGCCCGTAAGTGAAAATAATGTTTCCATATATTTTTTGTATGCGTCCTGTATTTGCACATTACGAGTATCATTTTTTAGATAATAATCTCTGTCCGGCAAAGTTGTACCACCCTGGCTTAATTGAGGAATCATAACTTCTACATTCTTACGATCTTGCCCAACAGAAAAGCCATACAATGGAGAACCAGCGCCATCAACTCTTAAACGTGCCATCATTTTTTGAACACCAGCTATTGTATTTACATCATCGACTTCTTCCAACAGGCTTTTAATGGGAGTGTATCCTCTTTTTTCAATCGTAAGAGAATCCATGCCGGCGCTGTAGAAATCTGCCACCCTTTTTGTAACAGAACCTGGAGCGGCTTTTTTATCTGCCACAGCAGTTTCCAACACTTTTTTTACTGCATTTATATTAAAATTCCGCAGCTGGTTAAAACTTCCCCAACTGGTTTCTTTCGCAGGAACAGGGTTGTTTTTGATCCAAGTTCCGCCCGCATAAGTGTAAAAATCATTGCCGGGTCTTACAGATTTATCCATGTTGGCAGGATCGATAAATATTTTTGCTTTGGTTTGTGCAAAGCTTTGATAGGAGCCTGTGAGCGCCACTATCGTGGCTGCACTATACAGTATTTTTTTGTAGGTATGTTTCATGGAATAAATTTAAGCAAAGCATCTTGATATATCAGAAAACCTGATAACCGTTTATAATATATTTATCGACTCAATTTATACAGGCTAAGCAATAATGTCGGGATAATGTTTTGATGGAGTATATACGGCTGATCCTCGTATAATGTTCCCTATAACTTCCCTATATCTTCCCGGTAACTTCGCTATAAGGTAACTAAATGACATTTGCATCGTATAAAAAGTATTGCCGTCTATAAAAACAAGTTTGGTATTTTTAAATGAGCCATTACCTTTAAGCTACAAACAAACGAATGACCAACAAAGACTCTCTCGCACTTTCGTGGAAAAATGTAAAAGGAAATAAATTGCGCACTGCCATTACTATTATAATTATGGCACTGGGTATTTTTGCGCTGATACTTATAATAACTGCTATAAAAGCTGCAAGTCTTGGGCTTACAAACAGTTTTTCTACGATGGGTGCAAACGCTTTTGGAATCCGATATAAAGACAGAGGAATCAATTTTGGCGGTGGCGGAGGTAGAAGGGATGCTACAAAAAAAACCAAGGTTGGGTTAAAAGAGAAGAAATCCAACAATGGCATTCCTATTACTTATGAGGAGGCAAAAATATTTAAAGAGCGCTTTACTTTTCCGGGAACTAAGGTTGGTATTGCTCTACGGGGGGCAAATAATATTGTTGTTAACTCCCCCACAAAAAAAACAAACCCCGATGTTAATGTGACCGGCGGAGATGAGAATTATTTAGAGCTGAATGGTTTTGCAATAGCCTACGGCAGAAATTTTACTGTAACGGAAGTGGATGCCGGCAGAAATGTTTGCATGATAGGAAGTGGTGTAGCACAAAAATTATTTGCTGACAACAATGCAAGAGCAATTGATGCAGTGATAAATGTTGATCATATCCCTTACAGAATAATTGCTGTACTTGAAGAGAAAACAAGCAGTGCTTTTTTTAATACAAGCCGTATTGTTGTAACAACGGTTAACAATATCAGACGACAATATGCAACGCAAACTTCCTCCTATACAGTTGCCGTAATGGTGCCAGATTTAAAGTTGATGGATATGGCTGTAGGAGAGGCTACCGCTACCTTTCGCCCGATAAGAAAACTAGCTGTAACGGACGATGAAAATTTTTTTATAGATAAAAGTGATAGCATTGCACAATCACTTTTAACGAATCTCGGTTTTTTAGAAAAGGGTACAATTGGGATTGCATTTATTACATTAATTGGAGCAGCAATTGGGCTCATGAACATTATGTTGGTGGCAGTAAATGAACGTACAAAAGAAATTGGTTTAACAAAAGCACTTGGTGCTACCCGAAAAGATATTCGTTCACAATTTTTGTATGAAAGCGTGTTGATCAGTTTGATGGGTGCGTTTGTAGGAATTATAACCGGAATTTTAGTTGGCAATATTGTAGCTGTATTATTAAAAACCGGATTTGTAGTGCCATGGATGTGGGTGGGTATTGCGGTAGTTGTATGTACGGCTGTAGGTTTGCTTGCAGGGCTTATTCCCGCTATTAAAGCAAGTAAGTTAGATCCTATTGTAGCATTGCGTTATGAATAATTTATTAGGTAAATAATAGCTTTTTTTAAATGTTGATCAGGTTTATTTTAAAAGAGAAATATAGGCTTTTGAACTAAAGAGATTTAGAAAGATTTATTCTTTTAAGGATTTTAATAAGCAAATAATTCGTTGGTCAATAACATTACAAAAGACTGAGCGGGATAATTTGTTTTAAGATGCATGTGGCAAATTTCTTAAAAATTCATACTTGGCAATTTGTAAATGGACATTATAAATTTTGTAATAAAAATCCTTATTTCGTTCTTAAACAGCTAAAATATCTACATTTTTCACCACAGTCGGCAATTCATTTTTTATTCAGAACTTAAAACGTTGATAACTATTTAACAAGAAAATACTTTTATTTCCTCAAAATAAAATATTTTTAGTGCGTAGAAATACTTTCATTTATTTTATTAACTTGTGCGTTCCGAATAAAAGCGGGAAGCATTTTTTTAAATGCTTGAAATGTTTTTTATAAAAATAATTATTTTAAATCTCACTTTCTAAAAACTTGAATTTTATGGCAGACGTTAGACCAACTGCAACAGTTAAACCGGTAACTTCAGTACAGGCAAAAAAATCTGGCAATTCCATTTCATGGTTAGCCCCATTATTATGTGTAGTAATAGGATACGTAATATGGCGATTTATTTTAGGCGATGCATCGCATTTTAAAACCGCTTCAGGTAACGGTTTTTGGCCTGACAGAGACGGTGCTACAAGTGGATTATACAAGATGTACCAAGGTGGAATAATTGTTCCTATCCTTATCGGCTGTATGCTTACAGTATTAACTTTTGTAATTGAGCGTTTTCTTACTATCTCTAAAGCAAATGGTACGTCGAGCAATGCAGATTTTATTCGTAAGGTACAGTACCATTTAGCTAATAAAAATGTTGATGCGGCATTAGCTGAATGCGACAAACAAAAAGGAAGTGTCGGTAATGTTATGAAGGCTGGGCTTCACCGTTACAAAGACATGATGACAAATGGTGAACTAAGTACTGACCAAAAGGTTATGGCTATACAAAAAGAAGTTGAAGAAGCTACTTCTTTGGAACTTCCAATGTTGGAGAAAAATCTTGTATTCTTATCAACTATTGCTTCTGTAGCTACTTTGCTTGGATTGCTAGGTACGGTAATGGGAATGATACGCTCTTTCTCTGCATTAGGAGAAGACAGTGGTGGTGGTGCAGCTGCAGGTAAATTATCTCAAGGTATTTCCGAGGCGTTGTACAACACCGCTTTGGGTATTGGAACATCTGCATTAGCTATTATTTTCTATAATATTTTTACCACTAAAATTGATGGTATTACTTACGGTATAGATGAGTCTGGTTTTACTTTAACACAATCATTTGCATCTTTATACAAGTAATTGTATGGAAAAATGTAACGGTTGCATCTAATGACTATATCATTTTTTTCATTTGATTGAAAATTGATGTGTAGATGTTTTACTGATATATTGTAATAAGTAACTCTTTAAAAAATTATATAAATGCCAAAAGTTAAAATACCAAGAAAAAGTACAGCTGTTGATATGACGGCGATGTGCGATGTGGCGTTTCTTTTGCTGTCATTCTTTATATTGGCAACAAAGCAAAAACCACCAGAAGTATTAGCCGTGCAAATACCCAACTCAGTGTCGAGCAAAGTAGCACCTGATAAAGCAATACTTGTAACACTTACCAAAGATGGGCGTACTTTTTTAATGCTTGGAGACGATACAAAAAAGAATGATATTCTTGCAAATGTTAACTTAACAAAAGGTTTGGGATTGTCACCTGCTGAATTACAGAAATGGCAAAAGCAAGCATTTTATGGTCAGCCATTTGGACAGGTGAAAGGAAGCCTTGCACAAAATACTGAACCGGATGCTGCAAAAATGCCCGGTATACCAACTGACAGTACAAACAATGAGATGGTTGACTGGATTAGAAGCGTAAGCAATGTTTATGCAGGAGGAGATATGAAAGCCTTGCAGGAGATGTTGCTGGTAAAAGGGGATAACGATGCTTTGTATCCGGTTTTTAAGAACATTAAAGATGCTTTTAAAAAGAACGAAATATATAAGTTTAGAATTGTGACCAACGGTGCGGCACCTCCCGTAGGATCTGAATTGGCAAATGCGCCAAAAACAGATGTAAAATAACCATTTAAAAATTTAAAAAATAACTGACATGGCAGAAATGGATACCTCGTCGGGTGGCGGACATAAAAAAGGACCAGGCGTAAAAAAAGCGGTAAAAAAATCCACGAGAGTAGATCTTACTCCAATGGTTGATCTTGGCTTTTTGCTTATAACTTTTTTTGTATTTACTACAACAATGAGTCAAGCAACGGCTATGAACATGAATGAGCCTAAGGATACTAAAAATGACCAAATTAAGGTAAAAGAATCGGGTGCTATGACTATTCTTTTGGGTAGAGCAGATCAGGTTTATTATTATTTTGGACAACTTGACCCACTAAAACTATCCGAACAATTTAAGAGTACTACTTTTAAAGCAATAAGAGAAGTTATTGTGACTAAAAAGAAAAATACACCTGAAGGAGATTTGATGTACGTTATAAAATCTGACGATAAATCTACGTTTAAAAATGCCATCAATATATTAGACGAAATGACAATAAGCGGTGTAAAACCCGGGCATTATGCGGAAGATAAAATATCTGAAACTGAAAAAATGCTTATTAAAAAAACTGAAGAAGTAAACGGCATAAAATAATTTATGGAATCCGTTTTTTTTAGAATCTAATTAAAAATAACTTCGAAATGGAAGCAAATAAAATTTTAAACGCAGATATACTGGATATCATTTTTGATGGTAAGAACAAAGCTTATGGCGCTTATCAGTTAAGAAAAACGTACAATAGCAGAATGGCTAAAGCCCTTATTGCTGTTGGTGTTTTATTATTGGTGGTAGTAGGTGGTACACTCATTGCTGGCTTTATTAATGCAAAGAGTGCTAAAGATGAATTGACCGTGGTAGATACACAAATGGCAGAAGTTAAAAAAGATGAGCCACCACCACCACCGCCGCCGCCACCACCACCAACTCCACCGCCACCACCTGAGATTAAGCAGATACAGTTTACACCTCCAAAAATTGTAAAAGATGAAGAGGTTAAAAAGGATGAAGTAATTAAGGAAATAGAGCCTGATGCGGTCATTAGTACCAAAACTGTAGAGTCAGATAATACAAAGCAGGTCGTACAGGCACCCGTGGAAGATAAGGGAACACAAGTTGTGGAAGTGCCTACAAAAGTAGTAGAAGAAGATAAAATCTTTACTAAAGTAGAAATTGAAGCTGAATATCCTGGAGGTGCTGGCGCATGGACTAAGTTTTTGCAAAGAAACCTTAATGGACAAGTTGCAACTGATAACAGTGCACCAGCAGGAAAATACACAGTAGTTGTAAGATTTATTGTGGCCAAAGACGGGAGTGTAAGTGACATAACACCGGAAACAAGTGTTGGGTATGGTATGGAAGGTGAAGCTGTAAGAGCAATTAAGAAAGCTCCAAAATGGACACCGGCACAACAAAATGGTAATATCGTGAAAGCTTACCGCAGACAACCAATAACTTTTGTGGTGGCAGAAGAGTAAGAACTAATAAAATATTTTTAAAAGCCTTCGTGAAAACGAAGGTTTTTTTTATTATTTCTAGATAAAGTTTTCATAGAAAAAGTATGGAAATTAGAACTAGTTTCATCCTGTTACAAATAATATTTATGGCAGAAATAATAAATAACCAAAAGCAGATAAAAGGCAAACGCCTAGTAAAAAAGAGCACAAGGGTAGATTTAACGCCGATGGTAGACCTTGGATTTTTGTTGATTACTTTTTTTGTTTTTACTTCCACTATGAGTACGACAAAAGCAATGGCAATGGTATCACCAAAAGAAGACAAGATTTTAAAAGATGACATCTGCGAAAGTTGTGTTATAACCTTATTGCCTGCAGCAAATAACAAACTTTACTATTACGAAGGGGCAAATAAGAACGCAGTCTATAAAACAATATCGTACGGCGCTGAAGGTCTGAGAGCTTTATTAGTTAGTAAAAAAAGTAGGGTTGCTGCTTTGAAAAGAGATGCAGTACTAATTATAAAACCAGGTGCCTTGTCAACTTTTAAAAACCTCATTAACATTATTGATGAAAGTAATATTTGTTTGTATAAACGGTATTATCTTGACAAAGCAAGTAGCTCAGATGAAACAATTATCCATCAGTAAAATTAATATAGTAGTGTTCGTTCGTTGTATTTTTTGGTGAATATTTATAAGCAAATAGTTTGTTGGGAAAGCTTTTATTCTGCGTTGTGTCGCCATATATTTCTTTTTTGAACACGTAAATAAACAGGTTTTAGGTTTACGTAACTTTACCGGATGATGAACAAATTATCAGGATGGGACGATACCATAATAGCCGTGGCAACTGCGCCAGGGTTAGGTGCCATTGCAGTTATAAGAATATCAGGTAGGCAAGCTTTCGAAATTATAAATGGTTTATTTGCAGCTAAAAATTTACTAATGCAAGCATCTCATACCCTGCATGTTGGTATGCTTAAAGACGGTGAAAAATTGCTGGATGAAGTGGTACTATCATTGTTTAAAGGACCAAAAAGTTTTACAGGAGAAGATACAATTGAAATAAGTTGCCACGGCAGTACTTATGTGCAGCAGCAAATACTTGAAGCATGTATAGCAAGAGGGGCGAGGCTTGCAAGAGCAGGAGAGTTTACGCAACGGGCTTTTTTAAACGGCAAGATGGATCTTACACAAGCTGAAGCAGTGGCAGATATTATAGCTGCAAATACTGAAGCGTCGCAAAAAGCAGCATTACATAATATACGTGGCGGTTTTTCTCACGAGTTAAGCAACATGAGGGAACAGCTCATTAGTTTTTCTGCATTGATTGAGTTGGAGCTGGATTTTGCAACAGAAGATGTAGAGTTTGCAGACAGAGATAAATTTTATAAACTTATAGAAGAGCTTTCGGTTTCTGTAAATAATCTAATATCATCTTTCACGCTGGGTAATGTAATTAAAAACGGAGTAAGTGTAGCAATAATTGGCAAGCCAAATGCAGGCAAATCCACCCTATTAAATGTTTTATTGAATGAGGAAAGAGCCATCGTGTCTGCTATTGCTGGCACAACTAGAGATACGATAGAAGAAATAATAAATATTAATGGCATTTTATTTAGACTAATTGATACAGCAGGAATAAGAGCAGACTCCGGGGATGTTATTGAGAATTTTGGTATTGAAAAAAGTTTGGCAAAAATGCGTTCTGCAGATATTGTGCTGTATATATTTGATGTAAATACAGAAACGGAAGAGGAGCTGATAACACAGCAGAATATTTTTGACAATGAACATATTAAATACATTTTGACAGGAAATAAAACAGATAAAATTACTGCAGAACAAAAATATAAAGACCACGATATTCTGTTTATTTCTGCCAAACAAAACATGGGTATAGATGTTTTAAAGCAAGCAATTTTTACTGCTACAGTTGCTGCTAACAATTATGCAGAAAATAATATTGTAACCAATACCCGACATCTTGCTTCGCTCAAAAATATTGCAGCTTCTCTCGGTGCAATTAAGAATGGCCTTGATGCTAATGTACCGGGGGATTTATTATCATCTGATATTAGAACTGCCCTTTATGATTTAGGAGAGATAACTGGTGAGGTAACAAATGAAGATAAACTTGATTTTATTTTCAGTAAGTTCTGTATCGGAAAGTAACAAAGAATCTATCAAAAATGTCTATCGCATATTTAAATGTAACGTTAAGACGGCTCCACATATCTATTATGTTGCATTTTTACCTGCGCCATTAAAAATACCATACAACCCCTTTAAGTTGAAAACTCATAACCGAGACGTGTTTTGCTTACTTTGATAACGTAAGCTGATTCCATTTCAAGCCATGTAGCACCGATACCAATATCCGGAATTGTTTCAATAGTTTTTAAGTTGCCAGATGGCAGGCCAGGATACCAACCTACAAGCTGCCATTCACCTTTTGATTTTTTTCTTTTAAAATTAAGTTCAAGCCGTTTTTCCAAACTGCCATTTTTAATGAACCAGCCACACATTCAAAGTTTATCTAATACTGGCAACTTTATTTTGAAAAACTTTGTTTATTATTTCTACCAGTTCGTCAATGGGTTTACTAAAACTAATTTATGTTGCGGAACCTGTATGGTTGTTAATTAATTGAAGGGCATTTGAAGTGACTGCCAAATAATAGGCTGGATTTATTTTAAAAGTGATATAAAAAGGAATCTCTATTTCTTCAATACCAGGTTTCACAGTATCCCGTTCTTCTTTGTCAAACTTTTGAATATTGGTCGTATTGTGAGTAAGTTGACTCTATTTAGAAGGGCTTTTACAACCTTTAAAAATGCTCATGAAACGAATTGTACTAAGTATTAATTTTATCTTTCAATGTTTTATACCCAACATTCAAGATACATACCTTATTTTTTGCTGCTAATATTAAGTTTTGCTGTTATAATATTTAAACTTAAGCTCCCGCTGTACTTTATCTTCTAAAATTCAACTTTAATGGTAGAAATTCTTCTATAAACTATTTCCATAATTATAAGTTCCGGATAAAATTTCCTTTGTTTTATAAAAGTATATTTACCCGTGTTTTTTTGATTATTTTTTATTAAGTTACAATCGCCTCTTATTATTATATAACTAATTATTCAATCCAGCATTTGTAATTAATAAAATTGTGTTGTAAGAAAAAACTTTTACGAAATGTTAAGTAAAAAAAAATCAGGTAAAGAGTTGAACAAGCATTCGGCAGAAAAAATGGAATTGCAGAAAGATGACGGTAAGTTTGTTTTCAATAACAAAGAAACAACAAGCCAAATTTATAAATCACTTATTGATAATTCAAACTCCGCTATTTTTCTAACCAAGCCCGAAGGACAAATTATTGAGGCAAATACTGTGGCTGAAACAATGTTCGGCTATACGAAAGAGGAGTTTGTAAAACTCGGTAGGCAAGGTACAATTGATGATACCGATGGACTTTTAAATTTGTTTTTAGCACATAGAAAACAAACCGGAAAGGCAAAAGGAGAATTGACGGGCATTAGAAAAAACGGAATTAAATTTCCTGTTGAAGTTACATCTTCTATTTTTAAAGATCATTTAGGCGAAGAGTTTACCTGCACAATTTTGCAGGATATTACCGATAGAAAAAAAGCAGAACAGGAAATGCTGTTAATGCTAAATAATACAGATGAATCATTTTTACTTTTAAACAAAGAACTTATTATTTTAAACTATAACAAAAAGTTTAAAGATTTATATGAAAGGTATTTTAATGTAAACGTAGAAAAGGGGCACAGTATTTTAGCTTACGTAAAACCTGAACGTGCCAAAATTGTAGCTGAAATATATGAAAAGACTTTGCTTGGTAATGTTATATTTTCTGAATTAACAACTGAAAACGCAGATGAAACAAAAAATTACTTTACACTAAAATATAATCCTTCAAAAAATGAGATTGGCGAAATTATCGGTGTTTTTGTAACAGTTAAAAATATTACCAAAGAGCAAAACGCTTATTTAGAAATTGCTGACCGACAGGCTCTGCTTGAACAGGCTGAAAACACATTTAGGGAAATATTTGAAAAGGCGAATGATGGGATAATAATACATGAGATATTTACAGGTAAGGTGTTAGACATTAATGAAAAAGCCTGCGAAATACTTGGTGCTAAAAAAGATTTCATCTTGAATGAAGATCCCGAAATTTTCATGGTTGACGAAGCAGGTTTTTCGTTTGCCGTTGTAATGGAAAAAGTTGTAAAAGCGAGTGAAGGAGACGCTCAGTTTTTTGAATGGCAGTGCAAAGGTTTAGGAGGTAATTTAAATTGGGTAGAGGTAAAATTGCAAAAAGCAACTATTGCGGGCACAGACCGAATTCTCACTCATTTTAGAGTTATCAACGACCGCAAAAATGCTGAGGTACAGATGGAATTGCAGCGTAAAGACAAAGAAGCGCTTATAAATAACACTGATGATCTTATATGGAGCATTAATAACGATTACAAATTAATTGCTGCTAATAATGCTTATTTGATGATGATGGATATGGTATCGGAAACACCTCATAGGGTAGGTGATAGGGTTATGATAGAAGAATTTGGGGAAGTACTTAATAATAAGTGGAAAGGTTATTATAAGCGGGCGCTATTGGGTGAAAAATATACAGTTGAAGAGGAGTTTACCCATCCAAAAACAAAAAAGTTATCTTACGAGTTAATTTCTTTTAACCCAATTTTTGAAGATGATAAGGTGATTGGAGTTGCCTGCTACTCAAAAAATATAACTGAGCTAACTCAAAACCAGATGGCTGTAAAAGCCACCAAAACTGAGTTAGATAATGTGATGGCAAGCTCGCAGGATATGATCTGCACAGTTGCTAAAGACAATAGAATCGTAAGAGTTAGTGCGGCTTCAGAAATTATTTTAGGGTACAAACCGGAAGAACTTATAGGGAAATTTATTTTTGATTTTGTTTATCATGACGATAAGGATGTAACTCAAAACCATGCGCAAGAAGTGATGGCTGGGCAACCCAAGCCAAATTATTACAACCGTTATGTGCGCAAAGATGGTTCATTGGTTTACCTGGAATGGACCGCTAAATGGGATGCACAGTCAAATAACAGGTATGGCGTAGCAAGAGATGTAACTGCAAAAGTAGAAGCAGAAAATAATTTAAAAAACAGTGAACAAAGATTTAAAAGTCTTGTACAGGATGGATCTGATTTGATAGGCATTTTAAACGAGGATGCTACCTATAAATATGTTAGCACTACATCTTTTGCTATATTAGGTTTTGAGCCCGAGGAATTTATTGGAAAAAATGCATTTGATTTTATACACCCTGATGATGTAAAACTAGTACAGGACCAATTCATCTTACTGCAAACAAATAAAAAACTAACACTGCTATATTTTCGTTTTAAAAATAAAAAAGGGGAATGGCGATGGATGGAAACCTCCCTCACCAATTTAATGGATGAGCCTTCTATAAACGGTATAGTTGCAAATTCACGAGATATTACAGACAGAAAAAATATAGAAGAATCCTTACTTATTAGCAAACGGAATTATAAAAATCTTTTTGAAAACAGCCCGGCACCTATGTTTATTTTTGATTTTGAAACGCTTCAAATAATAGATTGTAATGAAGAAACGCTTTTAAAGTATGGCTATACAAAAGAAGAATTTTTACAATTAACTATAAAAGATATTCGTCCACCGGAAGATGTTTCCAACATTGAAGAAGCAGTAGAAAGTGAAAAAAGGTATGGTAAAATACATAAAAAAATATGGCGCCATAAAAAGAAAAATGGCGAAATTATTTATATGGATATCACCGGGCATTTAATTGATTATGCTGGCAAAAGGGTATCACTTGTAATGTTGATAGATGTTACCGAGCAGCTTAAGCTGGAGGAACAAAGCGAAATAGAGAAGCGAAATAGAGAAGCAGCCTTACTTTTATTAAAACAAAAAGATACCAAATTAGAACATGCACAGCAAATTGCTAGGCTTGGTTACTGGCAGCGAAATCTAACAGACAATTCGGTTTATTGGTCCAAAGAAATTTTTAATATCTGGGAAATTCCAGAAACAAACATACCCGACTTTGCATTTTTCGTTTCCACCATTCATCCAAAAGATGTAGATAATTATTTATCGGCACAAGATTATACTTTAAAAAATAATGAAGATCTGGACGAGGAATATAGAATAGTTCTGGCTAATGGAACAATAAAATGGATTCACGAAAAAGCTAAAGTTGTAAAAAATGAATTTGGAGAAGATGCTTTTTTGGCAGGAACGGCGCAAGATATTACAGAGCGTAAAAATGCCGCAATAAAAATTTATGAAAGTAACCAACGTTATGAGCATGTAACAAAAGCAACTTACGATGCTATATGGGAGTGGGATCTAATTACTAAAAATATTTATCGTGCGGAAGGGTTTGAAAGAAGTTTTGGTTTTGATCTCACTGAGATCAATAAAAAGGAAACTGTTTGGTCAAATTACATTCATAAAGAGGATAGGGAGGCAGCCCATAAAAGTATTGAAATAGCGCTAAAAAGCAACAACGATTACTGGAGCCATGAATACAGGTTAATAAAACCAAACGGGGATATTGCACATGTTGAAGACCGTGCTTATATTTTAAGAAATTCAAACGGAGAAGCACAACGTGTTATTGGTGCTTTAAGAGATATATCAGAACGGAAATACTATAACCAATTAGAAACATTGGAACGTGAAATATTAGAAACAAATGCCAGAGGAGAAAATAAAATTGAAGAAGTAGTAACACGGTATATTTTAGGTATACAAAAGCTGCATCCGGGCATGATCGGCTCTATGCAAAAAATTGAAAATAATCGGCTTTATGATTTATCTTCTCCTGATTTGCCTAAAGCTTATTTAAAAGGCATACATGGGCTTGAAATTGGTGAAAATGTGGGCTGTTGTGGCACAGCAGCGTTTCTTAAAAAAAGTATTATTGTAGCAGATATAGAGAACGACTTTAGGTGGAGCAAATACAAAGATGTTGCATTAGGTGTGGGTTTAAAATCATGTTGGTCTCATCCAATTTTCGATTCAAAAAACAATGTGGTTGCCACATTTGCTATTTATTATACAGTTGCAAAAATCCCAACATTATTAGAAGAAAACACATTAAAAAGAGGTGCAAATATTCTGCAGATCATCCTTGAAAATTACCATCGAGAAGTTGCATTGCAGGAAAGTAACGAGCGATATATTAATGTAACAAAGGCAACATTTGATGCGATATGGGATTGGGACATACCAAAAAATTATGTATACTGGGGTGAAACTTACAGGGAATTATTCGGGAATTTTGAAGATGATTATTTAAGCGATACTGAAAAAGTATATGCCCGCTTACACCCCGATGACAGAGAAAATATTTTTGCCAGTGCAAAGGCCGCATTAGAAGGCAATACTTTAAACTGGACACTTGAACACCGCTATTTAAAGGCAGATAAAAGTTATGCATATGTTTTAAATAAGGCATTGATTGTAAGAGACGAAAACGGAAACGCAATAAGGGTATTTGGTGCTATGCAGGATGTTACAAAGAAAAAGGAAGAGGAGCAACGATTAAAATTAATGAGCTCTGTAGTAACCAGTACAAATGACTCCATTTTAATAACAGAAGCCGAGCCTTTGAATGAGCCGGGACCACGTATTATTTATGTAAATGAGGCATTTTGTAAAATGACTGGTTATGCTGCCGAAGAATTAATTGGTAAAACTCCCAGAATGTTACAAGGCCCCAAAACTGATAAAATTGAATTGAGGCGGATGGGGGCAGCAATTAGAAAATGGGAATCATGTGAAGCCACCGTTATTAATTATAAAAAGAATGGAGAAGAGTTTTGGCTCAATTTTACTACAAGCCCTGTAGCAAATGAAAAAGGTTGGTATACACATTGGATATCTGTAGAAAGAGATGTGACTGAACAAAAAAATGATGAATTACAAAAAGAGCTTTTAAGAAAAATCAGAATAATATTTAACGAGCCTATTAGCATTAAGGAAACGCTGGATATGGTGTTAAAAGATGTTACCCAATATGGTGATTTTTGCTTTGCAGAATCTTGGTTATTGAGTACTGATAAAAAAGAAATAAAAAGGGCAACTTATTATGTAGCCAATTACGGTATGCGAAGCATATTACTGGAGTCAACTAAACTAAACGTACAGAAGAAGGGAGAAGGTTTGGTAGGTATGGCATGGGAAACACTGACAATGCAAACATGGCAAAGCGATGAGGCTCAACAACATATTTTGGAAGAGGATGTGCTTATAAATGCGGGTGTAAAAAAGTTATATGCTTTGCCTTTTTTAAACAATGCTGAAGTGATTGGTGTAATTGTTTTTGGAGTAGATAAGCCGGAAAATTCAGTTATTAAAATTGAAAACTTATTTAGTACACTTAAGACCTATTTAGGTGCAGAAATAAAGAGAAAGCAACTTGAGCAAGAACTTAACCAGATTTTTAATTTTGCTCCTGATATAATTGCCATTATTGGTATGGATGGCTATTTTAAAAAATTGAATCCTGCTGCATGTGATCTGTTGGAGTATTCTCTGGAAGAACTGATGAACCGTCCTTTAGTAGATTTTGTTTACCCTGAAGATGTAAAAAAAACAATAGAAGAATTTAATCGTAGAAATGGTGCTTCAACTACCCTTTATTTTGAAAACC
>JBBRPX010000053.1:0-17602 GCA_038227505.1 Chitinophagales bacterium | reverse complement strand
CAACTGTTCATTATTCTAAATGCACCACCGGCTTTGTTATCGTCGTAAGCAACTAATGCCAATGCGTGACCATTGTGTTTCCAATCGCTTAACACTTCCGTTGTCGAGGGCTGCCAAACATCTGTTTTAATGTGAAAAAATGTTTCGGGAATATTAAAACCAGTAGAAACAGGATACCCTTCTGATAATGCTTTTTTTGTAATATCTATGCGCTCTTGTGCCGGCTTATTCTGATCGGGAGAGTAATTTGAAAATAATATAGAGCCATCAGTAATGCGATAATTAATAGCTTCCTGATAAGCCGCAGTAGTAATACTAGTGCCGCATAAATAAGGTACTGTTTTCAACAATGCTTCACCTTTTTGCTGAATTGTATATAAAGCCATTATAGGGTCCGCCCCTTTTTGACAGTCAATATCATCTGCACTTTTTATTTGTTCATATAAAAATGTGGGCGAAAAAATATATTTATTTATGATGTTTCTATCAGTAATATTATGCGCTTTAGCATATAACAAAGTAGCTATACAATAGCCATTGGCAAATGCCGCACAGGTTCCGTGCTGGCCCTGATTACCTGGCGTTGGGCAATATTTTTCCAGGGAATACGATGAAGGCATGTCTTGAAAGCTTCGCAACGAAAGCGTTACTTTTTGAGGCGTAGCAGCAATGGTTTTTGCATTAAAGATGGCACCTGTGTAATACGTTTGCGCATTTGCTTTTATACACACAAGAAAAAAAACAGCAAATAGAGCATAACTGGTTGGTTTCATTTTATTTTTATTTAGGGTAAATAGGTGGTTTGCACGATGATTTTATCCTTTTGATTTTCATTTATCTTCAATCGCTCTCTGTTGTTTTTACTTTGGCTTTTTCCTTATTAACAGAAGACAAAATCCAATATTCCAAAGTAAAGTTAAGATGTTAAAAAAGCCAACATATACCCACCAGTGGGTATATTAATATTGATAAACTTTTTCTTAAAAAATAAATTATTACCATTTTAAATTCAAAAGAAGTTTTTTTTGAAATAAAATTTAAGCTAAACAATGTTATATCACATCAATTTAAGCTTTCCAAATTTTATCCGTAGAGGTAACCCTACAATAGCGTATTATTATTGAAGAAAACCAAGAAAAGATTTAGTAAAATTCTGCAGATTTAAAGGGCACAAGCACAGGTATAAACTATAATTGCGTGACAGTAAAAAATTATTGCCTCAAAACCATGTTGCAGTAAATTTTTTTATATGTAAGTTATTCTAAAAAATCACTTTTTTGTAGATTTATTTACCGTTTTACTTCTCCAGTTCCATTGCAATATAAACATGCTTGCCCTCTTGGCGGACCATAATTTGTAGTTACTTCATACTCATCGTAAATAGTTCCGTTGTAGGTTTTTTTTGAACTCTTCCATGAATCCCGAACTGTTTCGCCACCGCTGCCACCACATTTTGAGCAGGTTTTAAACATTCTTGCATGGTCAGCTATTGCCTTTGCATCTTTTTGCATTTTTTCTACTGCAATACTTTTTACATTAAAAATAGTATTGTCCTTAATGTCAACAGCATCCCCTTGGCTATTCATTGCGTATTTCCCGGTTTTTGGCGTACCGTCTGCATTAAAAGTTCCTGTAAATATCTCGCCTGTGCTGTAAGTTAGTTTACCCGAAATTGGAATGCCCTTATCATATTCTGCTTGTAAAATATTACCACTAACAAAACTAAATGTACCATTACCTTGTGGTTGAAAGTTTTTAAATGCCCCCGTATATTTATTACCACTCGGTAAAATAATAGTACCAACGCCATCTTTGCAATCTCCTGCCAGGCACCCTTCTACTACTATATTACTACCAAGATAAACCACCTCCTCTTTTTTTATTATTTTTCCGTTTTCATAATTCACTTTTTCAGCACTGCCATTTTTACGATACATCAATCCTTTCCCATTTTCTTTTCCATTTACAAAATCACCCATATATTTTTCGCCGCCACCATAATCCATTGTGCCCGTGCCATCGGGTTGTCCGTTTTTAAAACTACCTTGATATATGGCAAACCCAAAATCGTATTTGCCACTACCATCTTTACAATTGCCTGTAAGGCATTGAGCACTCAGTGAATACTGAACAAATAAAAATGCGGCGATGAAAATACAGGTAACAAATTTCTTGTTCATTTTAAATTTCTTAAAAATTAATATGGATCACCACTAACAGTGTAATTTCCTTTGGTGGTATAAGATCTTAAATCCCACCCTTTTGTAATTGTTGATTGGCTTTGACCAGGTCTCCACGAATATTTAGAATATTTGTAATAGGAATTGCATTGCTGTGAAAGCTTCGCAAATAATGCTTGCTCATTTATATTACCAGGCCCGTAAATTTGAAAAAAATATGGGTACGGTTTACTGAATTGTTCAGCATCTGAGTAAACGATAAAAGTTCCTAAAAGCCCTGACTGATTTGAATTAAACG
Organism: Chitinophagales bacterium; assembly: GCA_038227505.1. Taxonomy (GTDB): domain Bacteria; phylum Bacteroidota; class Bacteroidia; order Chitinophagales; family Chitinophagaceae; genus Ferruginibacter. Next base: position 15,124 of record JBBRPX010000053.1, on the reverse strand, counting down.
CACTCATGTCGGCATTACTGTATTGTATGCCACCCACTGTAGTATTTGCATTGGTTGCTATAGTATTAAATGATTTTTTTATTTTTTCTCTTTTGCCTTTTTCATCCGTGTAATATCCATCAACCAATTCATCGTTTGTCCATTTGCCTTTAGAAATGCTGCGATCGCTGTAGTTCATCACCCCATTACCTTCTTTCAAATCATTCTTCCATTGACCTTCGTATTTGCTTCCACTTGCCCAAATCATTGTTCCGTTTCCCTCTGCCAGGTCATTTTTGAATTCACCATTATACACTCCGCCGTCCTTGTAATTCAATACTCCTTTACCATCTCTCTTATCATTTTTCCATTTGCCTTCATATTTGCTTCCGCTTGGATAAGTCATTTTTCCATTTCCTTCTGCAAGATCATTTTTCCATTCACCTTCATACACACCACCATCTTTGTAAGTCATTTTTCCATTGCCTTCAAACATATCATTTCTCCATTCGCCTTCATAGGTTGCACCAGATGCATAAAGTAGTATTCCCATTCCATTTTTTAAATCATTTTTCCATTCGCCATCATATTTATTTCCACTTGGATAGTTCATTTTGCCTTTTCCTTCGGCTACATTATTTTTCCATTCGCCAGTGTATATACCCCCATCTTTATAGGATTCAACACCATAACCATCTTTTTTATCATTCTTCCACTGTCCATCATACTTTTTGCCACTACTATAAGTCATTAAGCCTTTACCAGATCGCTTGCTTTCTATGAAATTACCCGTATATATTTCATTGGTCCCAAAATTCATAGTACCTACGCCATCTTTGCAATTACCACTAAGGCATTGGCTTTGCAATTGCCCACAGGCAACATTTAAGAGAATTATAAATAGAAGTGTTTTTTTCAACGTTGATATTTTTATAGTTTAATTATTTTGTTCTTTTTCATATCGTTTTGCTTTGTCTTCATACACCTGCGCTTGCGCTGCATCTCCTGTATTTTTTAGTCCCACCGCCATCATCATATTGGCGAGGGGGTTATTGCTATTTATTTTTAACGCTTTTTCAGCATACGCTTTCACCTGTTCCCAGTTTTTTTCATCAACACCAACCGATGCCCTGTTAAGGAGATAATTAATATTTTTAGGATCTAGATAAATGGCTGTATTAAACCAAATGGCAGCCTGGTTAAGGTCTTTTAATTTGTAGGCAGCACCTCCTGCCTTATCAAAATCTTCTGCAAATACATTTTTTGGATTGGCTGTAGCAAATCCCTTTTTATATTGTTCAAAAGCTTCGCTATAGCGTTTTGCTCCTAGTAAAAATTCGCCATAAAAAAAACGCATTACTCCAGGCTGGTCCACAGTTGTGTTTAGGTTATTATATAAAATTGCTTCAGCATCTTTTGCATTGCCCGTTTCAGCATATGTTCTGCTTATATCTAAATAGATGTTAGATAAAAATGGATTTAATTTTGCTACCTCTAAAAAATCTGCTACTGCGTTTTTATAATTTTTTATTTGATAATAAAACCCACCTCGTTGGCGATAAACTTCGATGTTGTCTGTTGATTTGTTTAAAGTAATTGCTACAGTTAAATCTTCAATGGCTTTTTCATAGATTCCCCTTTTTTCAAAAACTTTTGCTCTAAACAAATAAGCTTTCACAAATTTGGGATCCTTCTTTATAGCATTGCTAAATGCTTTTAATGATTCATTCAAATTATCCTCAAAATTATATTCGTACCAGCCTCGGTTAAACATTACTTTTTCATCAGCAGGATATTTTTTTTCAAAAGAGGTAAGTGTTGATAAAGCCACATCTTTACTATTACCTGTGTTAGCTGCCCAAAGTTTATCAAGTTCTAAACTTGTTATTTGTGCTTTTGCATTTGCAACAAATAAAATAGATACAATTAGTAATATTGTTTTCATATAAAAGATTTTTATATTAAAAATAAATTAACTTCTTTGTAAGCCTATACCCGTCAATGGGTATTTTTATAATGAACTAACTGAAATTTGTAAAATAATAAATTGATAGTTAGTATCTAGCTAAATATCATTTTAAAATGCACCGCTGTTTTCATCTTTATTATGTGTGCGCTTTATATTAATCTAGCAACTGTCTTGGCATTACTCCGCCCTCCTTCAATAAATTAATGTCACTTTCAAAATGTATTTGTCATTTGTGACCATACTTCAGTTTTTTTAAAATATCAAAAACTTTAGACAAACAAGTTAAAATATTACTAACAATGTTTACTTTTCAAAATCTTCTTTTGTAGTTTCTTGCCCCTGTTTGGTATAATATTTTACAATATCTCTCAAATTATTTTTAAAAGTTCCTTCCATGTAGAACCCATTTGCTTTTGTATATTTTCCTTGCCCTTCTCTTAAGTTGTTTTTAAATTCACCTTCGTATACAATGCCATTAATAAAATTTACTTTACCTTTTCCTTCTCTTTTATCATTGATAAACTCTCCTATATACACATCTCCGTTGGAGTATTTGTACGTGCCAACTCCATCTTTTTGGTTTGCTTTAAATTGCCCCTCATAGTAAGCACCATTACTGTAATTTAATTTACCAAAGCCGTCAAACATACCATTCTTAAATCCACCGTCATACTTTATACTATCGCCTGAATTATAGATTCCCTTACCATCTTTTTTACTATTTACATATGTTCCTTTGTATGTATCTCCTAAAGCGGTTTTAAATTCTCCATACCCTTCACGCACATTATTTACAAAATCACCATTGTAAACATCACCGTTTGCGTACTTTAAAATACCCTTACCGCTTCTTTTATTTTCTTTAAAATTGCCCTCGTAGGTCACACCATTTTTGTTGGTGATTTTTCCAAAACCTTCTTTTAAATCATTTTTAAAATCGCCGGTATATGTTACACTGTCGCCCCAAGTATATATGCCTTTACCGTCTTTTTTATTTTCTTTCCAGTCTCCACTATAACGTTCTCCGTTATTAAAATTTTTTGTCCCAAAACCGTCATGTTTATCATTTTTCCAACCTCCGGAATATGTAGTTCCATTTGAATATTTTTTTTCTCCAATCCCATCCATTTGATTACTTTTCCAGGTGCCTGCATAAATACCTCCATCAGCCCATATGTATGTGCCTGTACTATCTCTTACATCATTTTTCCAATAGCCTTCATACACATCTTTATTACCGTATTGCATAGTACCTTTCCCTTCTTTTAAACTTTTACCCCACTGTCCTTTATAAATACTGCCATCTTTATAAAATCGTTTTCCAATGCCTTGCCTTTGTCCATTTTTATATTCACCCTCATATCTTCCACCGTCTTTCCAAACGTATGTACCTATGCCATCAAATTGATAATTTACAAAATCGCCAGTATATTTTTCTCCATCAGCATAAGTTATTGTTCCCTTACCTTCAAAAATTTCATTTTTAAACTCCCCTACGTAGGTAGTGCCATCATCATATTTATAGGTATTACTATTTATTTTTTTGCCGCCAATTGTTGCGCCATTTATTGCATCGTTTAGTGCCGTAAATGGATATTCAAATTGATTTGAGGTTTCATTAAATTTTTTAAACGGTTCTTTAAAAAACTCTAATCCTACATTTTGAGCATTTTTTATATTAAGCCAATCTGAAATGGTTAGTGAGTTTACGTAATCCATTTTATTTTTTACAAGCCACTCTGCCACTTTCCATATTCTAGTAAAAACATAATTTGGCCAGTCATCTTTTTTAACATACGATTTTAGATTACTAGAATAATTAGTGTACAAAGCTTTTTTGCAGGCTTCAAAAATATCAGTCTCTGAAATTTTTAATATATCCTTTTTAACTACCATTAAAGAAAAAGGGTTACAATCTACTCTTGTTATTCCTGCAATATCTTGGGCAATAGAAGGATATTTGTCAGACAATATTTTAAATCTTGTGAATAAATTTTTAGTCTCACTATCTGTCATTTTATTAATGATGGGATACGGATAATTGTTATCGTATGTGTCGTAAAAATAAGGTCTGTATCCCCCAAAATAATTTACCATTGTTCTCAATTCCGCTTTATCGAGAGAGTCGATTTTTTGAGGAAATTTCTTTCTTAATTTATCAATACAATTTATGGCAGTTTCGGCATACCTGTTGCCCTGCCATACTAAGGTCATTAAACTATCAAAACCAAGTAAATCTATGTTACTACGACATCTGTATAAAAATTTACTTGCAGCCTCATAATCATCGTAAGGAAATTCGCTACCGTTGTACTGAAAATAATATTGAATTTCGGCAACTTCTCTTGCTTCGTCGGCTGTGATACTAAAACCATTCTCATAGAGTGGAGTTTTCGTAGTAAGGGTAACTTCTCTTTGTTGTTTTAATTCTTTATTGTACAAATAATTGCTTCTAACCCTATCTTCAAGTTCTTTTTTCTCAGCAATTTTTTTCTCCACCTCTTGCCTCTCTTTAAATTTAATTGCATCTACTCTTTCTTGTACTTGTCTGTTATAAACTTTATTGTAATACCCTTTTTCAAACATTTCCAAATTTGTTGCTCCTGCGTTGTAAGTTATTCTTGCACCGCTATTGCTTGGCGCATTGGGCTTTGCGGTATTATTCTCAAGTTGCTCTTGATACCTTTGTCCGTAACTGGCGTTATTGGTGAGACTAGTAGGTTGCGCAAACGCAATTAAATTTATTAGTGAAAAGCCCAATGCAAATAAAACGGATTTAATTTTAATTGATTTCATAAAATTTAATTTAAAGTATGCCTATTTTGAGTTCGTAATTACTTTCTATAATTTTAAGTATCTAAGATGTTAGGCCCTTTGCCTAATGCTGGTTTTGGCGTAATGTAGTCTTACGTTGGCAATGTTATTTTTGTTTTGTCAAATGCCGAGCATCAATAAATTTAGCATAAAATGTAATATTGCTTTTAACTATGTTATTACGGTAACACTATTAATTTTCTTTAAAAAATTGTAATTAAATTAATGCAGCTACTTTGGTAGATAAAAGTTATTACAAACCTGTTTTTACTAAACTTGTTTTATTAGTTAGGCAAAACATATTCACCATTGCACTCACTGCTTCTTTTAAAGCGGTATTTTTCTTGTACAGCGCTACAGCTTTTTTCATTGGCCCATTCGTATTGGTAATCAGTCCCTGCTTTAAATCCAGCTTTTGAAGCACAGCCTGCGGCAATAGTAGCTTTATCTATCATTGTATTTCCTTTTACAACAAAAATATTCATATAGTTGTTGTGAAGTATAATCATGCATCCTTTTATACTAGTAAACTCACTCATATCTGCCATGCTGTATTGAACACCGTTTGCTGTTGTCTGTGTTTTACTGGCGTAAGGCTTATCATTTGTTTCTTTAACAGTACCATTGGCGTAGGTATATTTTCCCTTATCTCTTTGGTCATTTATCCAAAGACCTTCAAACTTATCGCCATTTTTAAAATTAAAAGTTCCGTTTCCTTCAAAATTTCCATCTACAAATTGGCCTTCGTAACGTTCTCCATTTTTATAGCTATAAATGCCTTTACCATTTTTTTTATTTTTTAACCAATTTCCTTCATACTTATCTCCATTAGTATAATCGGAAACTGCATATCCATTATACTCACCGTTAATCCATTCCCCGTTATAAGTTTCCCCTGTTTTAAATATTTGTTGACCTTTTCCGTTTCTCTCGTCATTATCAAAATTGCCAATATATTTATTGCCATTTCTTTCTATCAATGTACCGAAACCACTCATTTTCGATTTTTTCCAATTTCCAATATAACTACTGCCATCGGCAAATTTTCTAACGCCGTTTCCGTCAGGTTCATCGTTTAAAAAATTACCCTCATAGGTACTTTTGTCTGCATAGGTGTATAATGCAAATCCTTGCCTCACCCCATGTACCCAATCTCCTGCGTAAACTGAGCCCTTTACACTTGTGTATGTTCCTTTTCCATTATAATCGTCTATTTGCCACTCTCCGTCGTACTTGTTGCCGTTGGCAAATAAATAAATTCCTTTTCCTTCTTTTTTTCCCTTTTCAAAATATCCATCATATTTATCATTATCAGAACTTACATACGTGCCTTTTCCTTGTTGTAAATCATTTACCCATTCGCATTTATAAACAGATCCATCTTTTTTAGTATAAATGCCATTTCCATTTCTTTTATCATTTAAAAAATCCCCCTCGTATAAATCGCCGCTGGAGTATAGCTGTTTCCCTTTCCCACTACTTTGGCTATTAACCCAACTACCAGTATAATGGGAGCTATTTTTACTCGTGTAGGTTCCTTCCCCATTAAAATTATTATTTCTCCAATCCCCTTCATATACATCGCCATTATTAAATACGCACTTGCCTTTACCATTATATTTGCTATTTAAAAAAGAGCCTGTATAAACAGATTTATCGTTAGACAAAAACACACCTGTTCCATTAATACAATTGCCGCTTGTACAAATACCTTTTTTCTGATTTTGAGCTTCTGCAATAAAAAATGAAAACAAAAACATCACAGGTATCAGAAAAAGTTTTTCTTTATTTTTCATAAAAATTTGTATTGAAAATTTTATTAGTTTATTTATTAATTGCATAAAATATAAATGTTTTAACACTTCCATTATTTACAAATCTTACTGTTAGAACATCGTTTTTATTAAACCAATCTGTTATTGCATCGCCTTCGGTTTTGGTATCTTCCTTGGTAGTAAATTCACCAGACTTTACCTGTGCCGCCAACTCTGCTAGTTTTTCCTTAACAACAAAACCCATTATACCAAACTCTGAGTCGTAAACAGATCGCATTGCTTCATCATTACTCGTTCTTTTTGTGTACCTAATTATGTAACTCCTAACAGTAGTATTTGCCTTTTCAGATAATACATCCATTATAAAACTTTGTCCCATTTCATCTTGGGTTTTAGTTTTAAAAATAGTAGTACCCTCTTTATTGCCAACCAAGTCCCCTACTTCGTTTACAAAATTTGCTTTTGCGCTTTCTAAAATTAATCTAAGTTGTTTTACATTCTGGTTCTGCGCATTTACTAAATAACCTGCTATTATAAAGCTTAGGGTTGTAAATAATTTTTTCATATGTTGTTTAATTTTATATGTTGTTTAATAATTATATTTTTTAAAAACAAAAGGCCTCAAGTAATTTTTATTTTTTAAAAGAAATTTATACTTTGGCGAACCAATACAATTTTAGACATTTTTTTTTCATAAAAAAGGAATCTCCAAACCTAGTTGCTCAACATTATTTTCTTCTCAAACTTTTCTCCGGAAGCCAACAACACTTTCAAAATATACATTCCATTTGTAAGTGAACCTACCTCTAAACTTACTTGCGTAGGGGTAAACGATTTTATTTTTCGTCCCATAATATCAAATAATTCCAAAGAAGAAACTTTACCGGAGCTGTTTATATTTATTATTTTGCTTGTTGGGTTTGGATAAATACTTACAACACTTTTTACGGATTTTATTTCTACAATTTCAATATTGCTCCATGTTGTTTTACCATCAAAATCCAAAGCTTGCAAGCGATAATAATTTTTACCGAAGGATGGTTTAAAGTGAGTAAAATTATAGTCGGTATTTGTGGTACTGTTCCCTTTACCATTTACAAATCCAATATTGGTAAAGCTTACACCATTTGTGCTGTGTTGAATATTGTAGCCTTTGTTGTTAAGTTCAAAAGATGTTGTCCAATTCAAATCTGAATTACTTGCCGTTTCTTTGGCTGTAAAATTTGTAAGTTTAATTGGTAAAACTGAACCTGATGGTGCTGCAATAAGGGCAGCTATATTTGGTGTTGCCCCATTATCATAATTAAACGTAATTTTATTTGTATACACGTTTGTGGTTGGATCAAATTCGTACAATACGCCGACAGGGTCATAGCCTGTGCTGCCGCCCGTTGATGTGAGTCCGTAAAATTTACTGTTGTACAACAAAAATCCACAATAAGGTACCTGACCAGTAGCCGAAGCAAATTCATATTTTTTTGTAAGTGTGTAGGGCGCTAATGGATCGTACTCTACAATAGTACCCTGCTTGGAAAGATTGTTATTTAAACCGGAACTACTAAGCCCATAAAGTTTACCATTAAAAGGAGTTAAAAATCCGGTTGGTCTATCACCATTTGTAGTAGTGCTAAATGTAGCTCTGGTATTTAATGTGCCAAAATTGCTATACTCAAGTACTGAACCGGCATCACTATTATTTGTAGTGGCAGCTAAAATATAATAATTATTATTATAGAATCTTATATCCTGCAAAAAATTACCGTTAGCTGTAGGAACATTTTGTATAAAATTAACTAGGGTATTAGTTGTAATTGTATACTTAAATATACCACCTGCACTAGATGTAGAAGCAGCTGAGTAAGTGAAAATACCTGTGAGCGTACCATCATTATTATCTACCAACTGTCCTTTAGGTGTTCCAAAAATTCCTCCGCTAAATGAGCAAATAGAAAAGGCATTAGTGCTGGGGTTATACGTAAATAATGCTCCTCTGTTTGCTCCTGTAGAAGGTTGATAACTTTCCATGTTGCCATAAAAAATTCCATTTTTTTCGATTAAAGGACCTAATCCTTTTCCTGTGGTAGATACAGAGAAATCTAATAATTTTGTGTATACGTTTGTAGCTGGATTTAATTCGAACAAAACGCCTGCATTATTTACTCCTCCGTTCAAAGTAGAGCCATAAATTTTTGAATTGTAATAAAGCAATTTTACATTTGGTATGCTTCCCAATAATGAATAGGTATTTAAAACTAACTTTTTTGTATAAGTATCATTAGCAGCATTGTAACTTAAAATAGTACCTCCCCCATTGTTTAATTCACCACTACCTCCAGTTGTAGCATACAACAAATTGTTGTAATCAATAAACGTATTATTGGGAGATTGTGAAACGGGTCCGGGGAAATCATAAGTTTTAGATAATATGGAAGTAGATGGATCGAATTTGAAAATTGTTCCAAAATTATTTGCGCCTCCACCAGGGGTAAATCCGTAAAAAATATTGTTGTATAAATAAAGGTCACTTTCTGTATTGGCCCCACTTGCCGCAGTAAATGAATACAGTACCGACAAAGCATTGGTAGCAGGATCAAACTGAAATAAATTTCCTCTGTTATTAGCCCCACCATATTGGTTAATACCATACAGCGTATTATTATAAACCTGCAAGCCTGCAGCGGGGTAGTAACCTGCCGCAGTATTTGGCATACTATATTTTAGTGCATACACATTTGTAGCTAAATCGTATTCATAAATACCTCCTAAACTGCTTGAACCTGATGATATGCCGGTGCCATAAAATTTATTATTGTATAAAACTATATTTCCAATTCTTTTTTGATTCACATCAACATTGGAAAAGTTTTTTTTAACTACATAGATGTTATTCATAGGGTCATATTCAAATAGCACTCCTCCATTGTTTAATCCAAACCCAGATATTCCATATAACTTACCTGCCACTTCAATCATTTTATTGGAACCGCCGCCGCCTAAAGCTGATCCTGTTGTTCCGGTAAAGGTTATTTTTTTTGTATATACAAGGGTTACAGGATCAAACTCAAAAATTACCCCGAGCGATGAAGTGCTTGCAGAACCACCATTACTAGCTGCACCATAAAATTTGCCATTATATAGTGTGAGCGTCCCTGTTGGTGAGCCGCCGGTTACAAACTCAAAATTATATAGCCGGGTATAAATATTTGTTTGAGGATTGAAAGAAAAAATTACTCCTAAATTAAATTTTCCGCCAAATTGAGTAATACCATAAAGTAGGTTGTTAAATGCTGTAAGTTGACCTTTAGTTGAACCTGAGCCAGGGTTATCAATAGGAAAAGAAAAGCGTGTTTGTAAATTGGTGCCATCATCTTTTGTACTAAATATAATGCCTCCGTTATCACTAGCTCCGCCCCTTGTGGTTATACCCCAAAATTCATTTGTTTGAGAAAATGAATAAAGAGATAGTATTAGAGATAATGTTGTAAATATCTTCTTCATAATGTTTAATTAAAATTTTAATCAAAATTAAAAAACTATGCCATACCACCTATACCCTCCAGTGGGTATTTTTAAAATTAGGAACCTAAAATTTCTAATAGAATAATTTCATAATAATTATCTTCGTCACTATTCCTTTCAAAACAAAATATAAATACAAATGAGCTACATCGCATCCATTTATGCCCGCCAAATTTTAGACAGTCGTGGTAACCCTACAGTAGAGGTAGATATTCTTACAGAAAACGAGAGACTGGGTCGTGCAGCGGTGCCAAGTGGTGCAAGCACAGGCATACATGAGGCTGTAGAATTGCGTGACAATAAAAAAAATTACTACGGTGGCAAATCTGTTTTAAAAGCAGTAAACAATGTAAATACAGTTTTAGCTGAAACACTTATTGGGTGGGATGTTGCTGACCAAACTGGTATTGATGCCATGATGATTGAATTGGATGGTACAGCCAACAAAAGTAAATTAGGCGCCAATGCAATGCTTGCAGTAAGCCTTGCAGTTGCTAAGGCTGCAGCACTGGAAGCTAACCTTCCTTTGTACAGATATATTGGTGGAACGAATGCAAAAATTCTTCCGATACCGATGATGAATATTTTAAATGGTGGTGCACACGCAGATAACAAAATAGACTTTCAGGAATTTATGGTAATGCCCGTAGGTGCAAAAACTTTTAGTGAAGGTTTGCAATGGGGGGTTGAAATTTTTCATGCACTAAAAACGGTACTTAAGAAAAAAGGTTACAGTACAAACGTAGGCGATGAAGGTGGTTTTGCGCCAAACATACAAAGTAATGAAGAAGCAATAGAAACAGTGTTAGAGGCTATACAAGCGGCAGGATATAAAACAGGCAGCCAAATTGGTATTGCCATGGATGCTGCAAACAGCGAATTGTGGAATGCTAAAGAGAAAAAATATATTTTTCATAAGAGTGATGGCAAAAAGATGACGAGCGAGCAGTTGGTTAAATATTGGGAAAGCTGGGTTAAACAATATCCCATTATTTCTATTGAAGATGGAATGGCAGAAGACGACTGGAAAGGCTGGAAAATGATGACAGAAACTTTAGGCAAAAAATGCCAGATTGTTGGTGATGATCTTTTTGTAACAAACGTAGAGCGTTTGGCAAGGGGAATTAAGGAAGATATTGCTAATGCACTTTTAGTAAAAGTAAACCAGATTGGTACCCTTACTGAAACCATTAATGCGGTAAGTATGGCACAGCAGGCTGGTTACAATACTATTATGAGCCATCGCAGCGGCGAAACAGAAGACAGCACCATTGCTGACTTAGCAGTTGCGCTTAATTGCGGACAAATTAAAACCGGTTCAGCAAGCCGCAGTGATCGTATGGCAAAATACAACCAGCTTTTAAGAATTGAAGAAATATTGGCTGATAGTGGACAATACCCTGCAGGTAAGATAAAATTTGGTAAATAATTAGTAATTTAACAGCATGAAATTTATTAACCCCATTCTAAATGTCTTAAAAAATAAATACTTCATTGCAGGTGTTGGTTTTTTAGTATGGATGCTGTTCTTCGATCCTAAAGATTGGGGGCTCATTGCTGCCAAGAACAACAAATTGAAAGAATTGAAGGTGAGCGAACAACATCTTACCTTATTAATAAAGGATACCAAAAAAGAATTATCGCTCTTGAAGACGGATGCAGCTTCAATTGAAAGATATGCTCGAGAGAAATTTTTCATGAAAAAAGACAATGAAGATTTATTTATAGTTAAAATGCAACAATAATCTTCATCATGAAACAATATGTTTATTATGTTTGCGTTATTAATAAGTAGAGAGACTTTTTTAACCAATTAAATGATTTTATGGTGAACATCACGCAGGACGATCTTCTCAACTATTTGTACAGAGAAGGCTCTGCCGAAAAGACTGAATATATAACACAACTATTAGAAACTGATGCGGATTTGCAGGAAAGATTTGAGGTTTTAAAACTTGCAAAATTACGTTTAGATCAAATAAAACTAATATCCCCGAACAGTAGATCGGTGGATAATATACTTAATTATGCAGAACGAGGAGTTGTAGAATTGAATACGCACGATTAAATTTAATTGTATATATAATTTTATGGCCCGTATTTTAAATTGCGGGCTTTTTTTATGAAAATTGCTGACCGATATAAATTTATTATTGAATATTTTTTAGAACATTCACCCGAGGCTGAAACCGAACTTGTTTATGATGATCCTTTTCAGTTGCTGGTAGCAGTTATTTTATCAGCACAATGCACTGACAAAAGGGTGAATATGACTACACCGTTTATTTTTGAAAAATATCCTGACGCTTTTACAATGAGTAAGGCAACAGTTGAGCAACTTTTTGCGTTAATAAAAAGTATATCGTACCCAAACAACAAAGCAAAGCATTTAGCGGGTATGAGCAAACTTTTGGTTGAGAAATATAACGGAGTCGTACCAATGACCGTAGATGAACTCGTTGAACTCCCAGGTGTAGGTAGAAAAACGGCAAATGTAGTAACGTCGGTTATTGATGAGCAACCAAATATGGCTGTTGATACACATGTTTTTAGAGTAAGCGCAAGGATTGGTTTAACGGTAGGTGCAAAAACACCAGTGGCTACTGAACGGCAGTTAATTAGACATCTGCCAAAAGAATTTGTGTATCGGGCACACCATTGGTTAATACTTCATGGTCGTTATACATGCGTAGCTAGAACGCCAAAATGCAGTGTGTGTGGGTTGAAGCCAGTGTGTAAATTTTATAATAAGCATGCATTTGAGTTATCAAAAAGTCAGAGATAATTCCCTATTTTGTATATTAGTAAAAAATGATAAGTCAATATCTACAATAACTAACTAAATGAAGAGCATATTTTTAACTGCGAGTTTAATTGTTGTTTTTTTGATTGGTTCAAAAAACACAAGTGCGCAGTATTATTTTTACGATGGTGATTATTACGATAACCCAATCCTTTACGAAGCAGGCATATCTTTAAACGCCATGAACTGCCTTACTGATATGGGTGGTAAAAAAGGAATTGGTACCAAATTTTTAAAAGATTTAAACATTGGAAAAACCCACGTAAGTGGAGGTGTATTTTTCAGTGTCGCCTATAAAAACACAATAGCATTAAGGCTGGAAGGTACTTTTGGCCAGATTTCAGGCAATGACAATGTTTTGGTTGGGATAACAGATATTGCCAAAGAACGCTTTAACAGGAACCTTAATTTTAGAAGTTACATTACTGATGTTACTGCCATGCTGGAAATACATCCATTGTATATTTTCATTGACTGGCTGGCTAAGGAAAGAAGTGCTCCACGCACTTCGCCATATATTATTGGCGGTGTGGGTTATTTTTCTTTTAACCCGCAAACAAAGCAAGGTAACAGATATATTGATTTACAACCCCTCAGCACAGAAGGCCAGGGCTTTGCAGAATATCCTAATAGACCCGTTTATAAATTAAATCAAATAAATATTCCGTTAGGTGGCGGTATACGATATGAAGTATCTCCACTTGTTAATATTAGAGCAGAAGTAGTTTATCGTAATACGTTTACTGATTATTTGGATGATCTGAGCACCACTTACATAGACCCGGCTTTGTTTGATAAATATTTTGGTGCCGGCTCCCAAAAGGCAATTAATGCAAGAGCATTGTATGACCAGCAAATTGAAAAACATGGTGGTATTGATGGCAGAAGGGGTAACCCAAAAAATACTGATGCTTATTTTACTGCAAATCTAAAAATAAGTGTAATTATAGGCAGGGAAAGATTAAGAAGATAAATTTTAAAAGACCTACGATAAAAAAAGAGAATGATGTTAATAGTCATTCTCTTTTTAATTAATATTTTTTATCATAAAACGAAACAGCCATTTACATTTTCCTATCCTTTTCATTGTCTGCTTCTGTTTTAGTTTTATCATCTTCCAATCCTTTTTTTACATCCTGCACAAGTGATGATATCGGCCCTTCCATTTTATCTTGTGGGTCAGGTGTATGCAATGTTTCAGGCTCAGGTTTTACCGCTGCATCATTGTGTTGAGATGTGGTAGAATTGTGCTCTTCTTTGTGATCTGCCATAATATTTTTTTAGTTAATGAATAAAGTATACTGCAAATTATTAACCATAATTAGTAAGCAATAATGTAAGAATGCTTACCGCGGTTCAACCAAAAAATATTTTTCAATATAATCCTTGACTGTGCTAAAATTTGCTACTTTTTTTAAATCTTCAATCAGCATATGTAGCCTTTGTGTTAATGCATTACCTGATAACCTTTTTATGTAAAATGGCAACTTAAATGAATTGATATCAGTAAATTCCCATGGGTGAAAATAGAGCGACAAATAGCCATCTTTTTGCAGGGTTTGCATAGCTAATTTGCGGTATAATTTATAAGGAAAGTTCTTAAAACTAAGCCAGAACAAAGGTATACGCAGGTTTGGCGTAACAGACCCAGGCAATCTTAATAAACTATTTTCGCTGTAAAAAGTTCTTGATAGGTGTAGGTTATTATAGCGACCCGGTAAAATAGTTGGGTTGATAGATGCATCATATGTATAACCGGCTTTTTTAAGGTCTTCCATATTTACCGGTTGCATGCGGGGCATTCTAAATCCCGCTACCGGCTTACCGGTAATATCTTGCAGCAGCAATCTCGACTCCAGCAGATCAGTTGTTTTAAAAGTAGAATGAAAAAGTGAATGTGAGGCAATCTCATGTTTTAACGATAAATTCTTCACTGACTCCGGAAAAGTTTGGGCAAAAGTACCGGTTGTAAAAAGCGTACATGCAATTGAGTGCTCGTTTAAAACAGTCGTAATTACATCAAGCCCTGTTTTGCCAATTTCCATTTGCCTTCTTAAACTTATTGGCTCATTAAACTCAAGTGGCAAGTCAAATTCTTCCACGTCAAATGTTAGCAGTATAGTAGGTTGTTTAAACAGCATGTAGCAACGGTTTACGCTTTCTCTTACGATCAAGATCCACTAGTAAAAACTTTTTACAATACAATTGCACACTTAACACTATCCATATAACAAAGCAAGGCAAAGCTTTTAAAGAATACGGCCT